>NZ_JBNCAR010000015.1:0-73369 GCF_051280715.1 Thauera sp. AutoDN2
TGAGAGGGTTCACAAGATGGCTGCATAACCTATTGAACGTGAACCACTTTTTCGGCAAATTTCAGAAAGGCCATGTCATTCGAGTGCGATGGCCCTGGGGCGTGCTGTCACTGCGCGAGCTTCTCGACTGCAAGCTTGCCGGGTTGCGGATTCGGGATCTTTCGTCGTTCTTCGAGTGCGTCCAGGGGCAGATCCGCCTCGACTCCCTGCGTGCAAGCTGGCTGATCTATGGAGACGGGTTCCGCCAGGGGTGGTTGCGCACTTTCGTGAAGAGGTGCTTCGATCTTGTGGTGGCCCTGCTGCTCCTACTGGTCTTCATGCCGATCATGATCGTTACGGCGGTCCTTATCCTGCTCGAAGACGGTGCGCCGATCTTCTACGCCCAGGATCGGGTCGGTCTGGGCGGGCGAATCTTCCGGGTGGTCAAGTTCCGCAGCATGCGCCGAGATGCCGAGAGGGATGGCAAGCCTCGCTGGGCGAGCGCTAACGATGATCGTGTAACGCGGATCGGGAAGGTGATCCGCAAGCTGCGCATCGATGAGTTGCCGCAGCTGTTCAATGTGCTGCGCGGGGACATGAGTCTGGTGGGGCCGCGACCCGAACGGCCGTTCTTTGTCGAGCAGTTGACGGAGCAGATTCCCTTCTATGCGGTTCGTCATTGCGTGAAGCCAGGGGTAACGGGGTGGGCGCAGGTACGCTACCAGTACGGGGCTTCGGTCGATGATGCAGCGGAGAAGCTGCAGTACGACCTTTACTACGTCAAGAACCACACCCTGGTTCTCGATACACTGGTGCTGTTCGAAACTGTGCGTGTGGTGCTTACGGGAGAAGGGGCGCACTGAGCTCGCCGTGTCCGGTGAGGCAGTGCCAGGGTTCGGAGGCAGGGGTGTGCGTGTACAAGCTTAAGGCGGAGCGGATGAATGCTTGAAGTCGCAGCCTGGAGTTACGGAGTCGCTGCGTTCGCCTATCTGGCTTTCGGGCTGTACATCTTCTTTGCCTGGCGCGGGGCGCTGCCGGGCGGTGTGCTGTTTGCGGCGGTGACGCTGTCGGCGCTCTGGAGCGGGCTTTCCGCTCTGGGTGTGACCGGTTCAGGAATGAGCGTTTCGCTGGCGGCAAGCGTTGCGGACGTGCTACGGATCGGTGCTTGGTATGCCTTCCTGATCGTGCTCGCCCGTCCCTTGTGGGGGGGGCGACTGCGCTGGCCTGCGCAACTGGCCGTGCTGACGGTACTGATTCAGTTCGCCGCGCTCATTGCCGAGCTCTATCTGGGCGGTGCTGCCCTGGCGATTCGTCCGCTGCTGGCCGCCTGGCTGGGTCATGCCATTGTTGGCCTGATGCTCGTCGAGCAGCTCTACAGGAACGTGCCCCCCGCCTCGCGCTGGGGTATCAAGCCGCTATGTCTTGCGCTTGCTGCGGGCTATACCTTCGAGCTCTACCTGTTTGCGGATGCGGCCCTTTTCTCTCGTATCGATGAAGATGTCTGGGCTGTGCGCGGGCTTGCTCATGCGCTGGTGATTCCACTTATCGCGCTCTCGGGTGCGCGTAGCCCCTCGTGGACATTGCGCATGTCCGTCTCCAGAGAGGTGGTGTTTCACTCCACCGCGCTCGCGGGAGCGGGCCTCTATCTGCTTGTGATCGCTGGCGCAGCCTACTACGTGCGTTATTTTGGCGGTGACTGGGGCCGGGCCCTGCAACTCGCGCTGCTGTTTGCCGGATTGGTGCTGCTCGGTGCGCTGCTGTTCTCAGGGGCGCTGCGGGCGAAGCTGCGTGTGCTGATCAACAAGCATCTCTTTCCCTATCGCTACGATTACCGCAACGAGTGGTTGCGCTTCACGCAGGCGCTGGCGTCCGCAGACAAGAGTCTGGACCTCGGGCAGACGGTCATCAAGGCGCTGTCGGATCTTGTCGAGAGCCCGGGAGGGGCGCTGTGGCTTGCCAACGGGCGGGGTGCGTTTGCCCTGCATTCGCGTTTCAATCATCCGGATGTGGATGCTTTCGAACCTGCTGATTCGGCTTTCTGCCGCTTCATGGATGAACGAGGCTGGGTGGTCGATCTGGGCGAGTATGCCGAGCGCCCGGAGCGGTACGAAGGGATGGTGTTGCCGGGCTGGCTGTGCCGTTTGGAAGAGGCCTGGGCGGTGATTCCGCTGCAGACGCCGGACGGGTTGATCGGCTTCGTGGTGCTGAGTTCGCCACGCACCCCGTTCGAGATCGACTGGGAGGTGCTGGATCTACTGAAAACCGCGCAGCGCCAGGCAGCAGGTTACCTCGATCGCATGCTCTCGGCAGAAGCACTGCTCGAGGCACGCAAGTTCGACTCGTTCAACCGCATGTCGGCTTTCGTCGTGCACGATCTGAAGAACCTTGTCGCACAACTCTCCCTGATGCTGCGCAACGCCGAGCGCCATCGAGACAATCCCGAATTCCAGCAGGACATGCTCGAGACCGTCGCGCATGTGGAGTCGCGCATGCGCGGATTGATGACGCAGTTGCAGGAGAAGCGCTCGATCGATCCGCCGCGCGCGGTCGATCTGTGCACCCTGCTGCGCACCGTATGCGAGCGGCGGCGCAGCCAGCGGCCTGCGGTCGAGCTCGCACTGAACGAGGCGCATGGCATTGAGGTCGCGGCGCACCCGCAACGGCTGGAGAGAATCATTGGTCATGTCGTGCAAAATGCACTCGACGCAACGCCCGAGGATGGTAAGGTCTCATTGAGTGTCGATCACGCGACGCCAGGTTGCGCGAGTCTGGTTGTTGAAGATACCGGCTGCGGTATGACGCGTGCGTTCATTCGCGAACGCCTGTCGCGCCCATTCGAGACGACCAAGGCGAGCGGCATGGGCATCGGCGTGTTCGAGACCCGGCAGTACCTTGAGGAAATTGGCGGGAGTCTGCGCTACGACAGCGAGCCTGGGCGCGGTACGCGGGTGACGATCGAGTTGCCGGTGGTCCAGCGCGAACGTCAACGTTCGGAAATTACAGGAATACAGTGAATACGACGCCCGACAAGCAGCGCACGCTCCTGATCGTGGAGGACGATCCGGCGCTGCAAAAGCAGATGCGATGGGCTTTCGACGCCTGCGATACGGTTGTTGCCGACGACCGGGAAAGCGCCATTGCACAGTTGCGCAAGCACGAGCCGGCCGTGGTTACCATGGATCTGGGACTACCCCCAGCCCCGGACGACGTGACTGAGGGCTTCAAACTTCTCCGCGAGATCCTCTCCTTGGCGCCCGACACCAAGGTCATCGTGCTGACCGGCCAGCATGATCGCGAGAACGCGGTCAGAGCGGTCGGGCTGGGTGCATACGACTTTTTCGCCAAGCCCTTCGAGCCCGAGTTGCTCAATCTGACGATTGATCGCGCCTTCCGCATGCACGACCTGCAGATGGAGAACGCCCGGCTTGCAGCGCTCGCAGGTAGCCCGATGTCGGGGCTGCTCACGCGCGACCCGGGCATGCTCAAGGTCTGCCGCACGATCGAGCGCCTGGCCTCCGCGTCGGTCACGGTCGCCTTGCTGGGGGAGAGCGGAACCGGCAAGGAGATCCTTGCCCGTGGGTTGCACGCGCTGTCGCCGCGTTCGCAGGAGCGCTTCGTGGCGATCAACTGTGCGGCAATCCCGGACACCTTGCTCGAGAGCGAACTGTTCGGTTACGAAAAGGGAGCCTTCACCGGTGCGGTGAAGCAGACTCCGGGCAAGATCGAGACGGCGCACAAGGGAACGCTCTTCCTCGACGAGATCGGAGATCTACCCCTGCCGCTGCAGGCCAAGTTGCTGCGCTTCCTGCAGGAGCGCGTCATCGAGCGCATCGGCGGCCGTGATGAGATTCCGGTCGATGTCCGTATCGTCTGCGCCACCCATCGTGACCTGAAGGCACAGATCCAGGCGGGGGTGTTCCGCGAGGATCTGTATTATCGCCTGGCGGAGATCGTGATCGAGATTCCGCCGCTGCGTGCGCGCGACGGTGACGCTGCCTTGCTCGCGCACGCATTCGTGCAGCGCTATGCGCGCGAGAACGGGCGGCGCCCGCCGGTGCTGGGCGAGGATGCCCTCTCCGCCATCGAGGCGTACAGATGGCCGGGCAACGTCCGTGAGCTTGAAAACTGCATGAAGCGTGCGGTGATCATGGCCGACGGCGACTGCATCGGTGCGGTGGATCTCGGTCTTGGTGCCGCTGACGAGGATCTGTCCCACCTGAACCTACGTCATGTCCGGGAGGAGGCGGAGCGGACCGCGGTGCTCAAGGCCATCGCCCGCACCAATGGCAACATTGCGCGGGCGGCCGAGATCCTCGGCGTCAGCCGCCCCTCTTTGTACGATCTGCTCGGCCGCTTCGGCCTGAAGAAGGAGAATGGTTCGTGAGCTCAAGAAAACCCGTACTGCGCCCGATCGCCTGGTCCGGGCGCGCCCGCGGCGCTGCTGCGCTCGCGTTCTCCGCGCTACTTCTCGCGGGCTGCGGCCAGAGCCCCGAGGAGATGCTGGCCTCAGCCAAGACCTACCTGGACAAGCAGGATCTTGCTGCGGCGAGCATTCAGCTGAAGAACGCCCTGCAGGAAAATGGCAGCCTTGCCGAGGCGCGCTTCCTGCTTGGCAGAATCCATTTGGAGCAGGGGGATGTGCTCGGGGCGGTCAAGGAACTGCAGCGAGCGCAGGAACTCGGTTATGCCAGGGACGAAACCGCGCCGCTGCTTGCCCGGGCACTGGCGGATGCGGGGGAGTTCGACAAGTTGCTCGAGCAGTTCGCCGACCTGCGTGTCGGCAATGCTCAGGCCCAGGCGTCGATCCTTGCGGCGGTCGGTGATGCCCACCTCGCCAAGGGCAACCTCGAGAAGGCGCGCGCGGCGTTCTTGGATGCGCTGGTGGCCAATGACAACGATGCCAGGGCGCGGATCGGGCTGACGCGGGTCCATCTCGTCTCCGGCGACCTGGAAGCCGCGGAGCGTGAAGCTCGCCTGGGTGTTGAACGCCACCCCGAGCTGGCCATCGCGCATGCCTCCCTCGCAGACGCCCGGCTGATGCGGGGTGAGCCTGTCCAGGCGCTGGATGCGATGCGTGAGGCGGTTCGTCTGGCGCCGAAGAACGTCAATTACCACAATGCCTACGTAATGCAGCTGCTGCGTTCGGGCAAGGCCGACGAGGCTGGCAAGGCGCTTGAGGCGATGCAGGCGGCCGCGCCCAATCACCCGCTCACGCGCTACATCAAGGCCGTGATCGACTTTCGTGATGGCCGGCTTGCCGAAGCACGAGACAACCTGACGCTCGTGCTCAAGGATGCGCCCAACCACCTGCCTGCAGAACTGCTTGCCGGGGCGGTGCTCGTGCGGCTGAACGAGCACGCGCTTGGGCGCACCCATCTGGGGCGCGTGCTCGAACGTGCCCCGCGTGACGTCTTCGCGCGGCAGTCTCTGATTGTTTCGCATCTCGCCACCGGCGAGGCGCAGCGTGCCCTCGAACTGCTCGAGCCGCTGTTGCAGATGGCCGAGCCCGATGCTCGCCAGCTCGGACTGGCGGGGCAGGTGTTCCTCGCCAACGGGGATTTCGAACGTGCGGAGGCCTACTTCGACCGCGCCGCCCAGGCCGCGCCCGAAGATCCGCGTGCGCGCGTACGGCTCGGTATCACCCGCATGGCGACCGGCGATGCCGAAGCCGCCTTTGCCGACCTGGAGAATGCTGCGCAGATGGACGAAAGCGGGATCCAGGCCGATCTCGCGATCGTGATGGGGCATTTGCGCCGCGGCGAAGCAGACAAGGCGCTCGAGGCGCAGGCGCAACTCGAACGCAAGCAGCCCGACAATCCACTGGTGCACAATCTTCGTGGCGGGTTGATGCTCGCCAAGCGTGATGTGCCAGCTGCCCGGGAAGCGTTCGAGAAGGCGCTTGCGATCAAGGGGGACTACCTTGCCGCCGCCGTCAATCTGGCGCGTCTCGACCTCGCCGAACAGCAGAGCGAACAGGCGATCGCGCGCATCAAGACGGTTGCCGACCAGAACCCCCAGAACGTGGAGGCCCTCCTCACGCTGGCGGAGATTCAGCGCGCAACGGGGGCGAAGCCCGCCGAGGTGCTCACCTCGCTCGAGCGCGCCGAGGCCGCGTCGCCCGGAGCGGTCGCGCCCAACCTCGCCATCGTTCGCCACCACCTCGGCCAGGGTGACTTTCCGCGTGCGCTGCAACTCGCGCAGAAGGTCGCCGCGGCCCATGGTAACGACGCCCGGGTGGTCGAGATTCTTGCCCGCGCCCAACTGGCCTCGGGTGACAGCCAGCAGGCGATCTCGGCACTGAATCGCCTCGGCAGCCTGCTGCCACGTTCGCCCCAGCCGCACATCATGCTGGCCGATGTGCAGCGCTCGCTAAAGGACAACAGTGCCGCGGAGCAGGCCTTGCGTCGTGCACTGTCGATCGCGCCGGATGCGACCGAGGCCCAGCAGCGGCTGATCGCGCTGCTTGTCGAGCGTGGTGACCGCGATGGCGCGCTCAAGCTCGCGCGCGAGGCGCAGTCGCGCCAGGCCGAACGCCCCGCAGGCTACCTGCTCGAGGGTGAGATCCATGCCAATGGCGGCAAGTGGAACGAAGCCGCGGAGGCTTATCGCAAGGCGCTGGAGGCCAACGGCGGCGGACCGGCTGCGGTGCGTCTGCATGGCGCCCTGTTGCGCGCGGAACGCCGGACCGAGGCGGATCGTGCCGCCGCTGCGTGGCTGGAGAAGCAACCGGATGATCTGATTGTTCGTGGCTACCTTTCGGAAATCGCGTTGTCAGAGGGGCGTCATGCCGATGCGATGACGCTGCTCTCGCGCATGCACGAGATGGTCCCCCAGAATGCACTGATCCTGAACAATCTGGCGTGGACCGCCAAGGAGATGAAGGACCCGAAGGCGCTCGAGTACGGCGAGCAAGCCTTGCGCCTCGCCCCCGACAACCCCGCCATCCTCGACACCGTGGGCATGATCCAGGTGGAAGGCGGCGATATCGAGAAGGGCCTGGTGAACCTGCAGCGAGCGGTTACGCTCGGCCCCGACCTGCTGCCGCTTCAGCTCAACCTCGCGCGCGCACTCGCGATCGCAGGGCGCAAGGATGAGGCGCGCGCAATGCTCGAAGCGCTGCTTCCGCGCCTCAAGGAAGGGACCTCACTGCACCGCGAGGCGCTTGCGGTGCAGGGCACGCTTTGAACGAACCGCATCTCCAAACTCACAAGGAACACGCTACATGACCACCATCGCCGTCGTCGGGCTCGGTTACGTCGGACTCCCGCTCGCCGTGGAGTTCGGCAAGAAGTACCGCACCCTCGGCTTCGACCTGTCTGCCGAGAAGGTTGCAGCCTACCGCGAATTCTGCGACCCGACCGGCGAGGTCGCGTCCGAGGATCTGCGTGCCGCCACGCAGCTCAGCTGTCACACCGACCCGGCCGTGCTCGCCGAGGCCGACTTCGTCGTCGTGGCCGTACCGACGCCGGTCGATGCCGCGCATCAGCCGGATTTCACACCCTTGGTGAAGTCTTCGGAGACGGTGGGCAAGCACCTCAAGCACGGCGCAGTCGTGGTGTACGAATCCACCGTCTATCCGGGCGCTACCGAGGAGGTCTGCATCCCCATCCTCGAGCGACAGTCCGGCATGAAGTGGAAGGAGGGTTTCTTCGTCGGCTATTCGCCCGAGCGCATCAACCCGGGCGACAAGGAGCGCACCGTTACCAAGATTCTCAAGGTGGTCTCGGGCGACACCCCCGCAACGCTGGCGAGGGTGCAGGAGATCTATGGCTCGGTGATCACCGCAGGTGTGTATCCGGCCAGCTCGATCAAGGTCGCCGAGGCTGCCAAGGTGATCGAGAACACCCAGCGCGACCTCAACATTGCGCTGATGAACGAACTCGCGGTGATCTTCCACAAGATCGGCATCGACACGCTCGAGGTGCTCAAGGCGGCGGGTACCAAGTGGAATTTTCTCCCTTTCCGCCCTGGCCTGGTGGGTGGGCACTGCATCGGGGTCGATCCCTACTACCTCACGCACAAGGCCGACATGCTCGGCTATCACCCCGAAGTCATACTCGCCGGTCGGCGCATCAATGACGGCATGGGCAAATACGTGGCCGAGCAGACGGTCAAGCAGATGATCGTTGCCGGCTCCAGCATCAAGGGTGCGAAGGTTGTGGTGCTGGGCCTGACCTTCAAGGAGAACTGCCCCGATCTGCGCAACAGCAAGGTGATCGACGTCATTCACGAATTGCAGAGCTACGGCTGCGAGGTGATCGTGCACGACGCGGTGGCATCGTCCGCTGAGGCCGAGCACGAGTACGGCGTGTCGCTGTGTGACTGGGACGCACTGCCGGTAGCCGATGCGATCGTGGCTGCGGTTGCACACCGGGAGTATGTCGAGATGCCACTGGAGCGGCTGCTCACCAAGCTTGCCCCAGGCGGCGTTTTCGCCGACGTGAAGTCCGGCTACGATCCGGCCGCGCTTGCGGCAAAGGGCGCGCGGGTCTGGCGTCTTTGACCTTGGCATGCCATAAAGAAGCATGGAAAAGAAAACGCGTAAAGCCTCTTTTCGAACCGTGCTTCGCCCGTGGCGTCTTGGCGCAGGCATTCGCCTGGCGCCGGTGATGGGCTTGTCCTTCGCCCTGGGCCTTGCTGCCCCCGTGTTCGCTGCAGGCAAGGATGTTGTCGCGCGTGTCCTTGCCGAGCAGGCGTCCTATCTCACCGCGGAAGCGATCGGCTACGAGCATGGCGAGGGTGTCCCGCGTGACCAGCCTTATGCAGCGCGGCTGTATTGCGAAGCGGCGCGTTTGGGCAATGTGCAGGCCATGTACGCGCTGGGCTGGATGTATGCCAACGGTCGCGGGGTCGAGCGCGACGATGCGCACGCGGCGTCGTTGTTTTCGATGGCGGCCGACAGGGGCGACGAGCACGCGGCACGGATGCTGCGCTACACCGGCGGCGCGGAGGGGGCTGCGAGACCGCCGGCCTGTCTCAAGACGCCTTCTTCCATCCTCGCGGAACGCTGGCCGGTCGCGGCGCTTGTCGCCCGTCTGCCTGCGGAGCGCCAGCAGGTGGCCCAACTGCTCGCTGAACTTGCGCCTGCTTACGGGGTGTTGCCGCAATTTGCGCTCGCGATCGGGCTGACCGAGTCAGCGCTCAACCCGCAAGCCCTGTCGCCCAAGAACGCGATGGGGGTGATGCAACTGATTCCCGCCACCGCCGAGCGCTTCAATGTCACGCGTCCCTACGATCCCGAGCAGAACATCCGCGGTGGCTTGGCCTATCTACGCTGGCTGCTGGCGTACTTCGAGGGGGATATCGCGCTTGCCGCGGCTGGGTACAACGCGGGCGAGGGCGCGGTGGACCGCTACCGCGGCGTGCCGCCGTACCGTGAAACCCAGGCGTATGTCGAACGCATTCTTCGCCACGTCGGGCACGACCATCATCCCTTCGATGGCAGCGTGGTGGCACCCAGCCCGATGCTGCGCAAACTTCGCCTCGCCAGCCAGGAGGAACACGAAACGTGAGCCCTGAACGCCGGGCAGAAGCCCCGTCGGCGCCGCGCCGACGCACCCTCGTCGCTGCGTTTGCGCTGTCCGTGCTGTCGGCGTTTCCGATCACAGCGGGCGCGGGCTTGGTGGACACCGTTCCCCGCATCAAACCCTCCGTGGTTGCGGTGGGGACGTATCAGCGCACGCGCAGTCCTGCTTTCCAGTTTCGGGGCACCGGTTTCGTCGTCGGCAATGGTTTACTCGTTGCGACCAATGCCCATGTGCTCCCGGAAAGCCTCGAAGGCGACAAGATGGAGACACTCGTCATCGTCACCGCGGGTGACGCTGACGAGGGCAGGGTGCAGGCGGCCAGCGTCGTCGCCACCGAGCGCGAGCGCGACCTCGCCGTACTCCGCCTCCTGGGCGGCGCACCGCTGCCTGCGCTGCGTCTGTCTTCAGGCGCGCGTGTTCAAGAGGGGCAGGAGGTTGCGTTCACCGGGTTCCCGATTGGCAACGTGCTCGGCATGACGCCGGTCACGCATCGCGGTATCGTCGCCGCAATCACCCCGATCGCCATTCCCCAGGCCAACTCCCGCGCACTTAACCCGGCGCTGATCCGGCGCCTTGCGAACGATCCCTTCCGCGTGTATCAGCTCGACGCGACCGCGTATCCAGGCAATAGCGGCAGCCCGCTCTACGATCCCGAGACGGGCGTGGTGATTGGCGTGCTCAACATGGTGTTCGTCAAATCGACCAAGGAGAACGTACTGTCCGATCCCTCGGGTATCAGCTACGCGATTCCGGTCGAGTATCTTCAGCGTCTGCTGTCGGGCGTTCAGTAGTCCCCACCCGCGTCCGCCTTGTGTTCAGCTTGCGTCGAGGATGGCTTTGGCCAGCTCGGCCGGCGAGGTCGCGGCGCGCCAGTGCGGGGCCAGTTCGTGGCTGCCCAGGCTTCCGTACCCCCAGGTGGCGGCGATGAAGGGCAGGCCGTTGGCGTCGGCCGATTCGCCATCCTCGCTGCGGTCGCCCACATACACGGCCTGCTCGCGCGCGATGCCGCGGTCTGCCAGCAGGCGGGCAATCATCGTGGCCTTGTCCGGCAGCCGGGGGGTGAACAGATCGAGCGCATACACCGCCGCAAAATGCCGCGCCCAGCCGAGGTGCTCAAGGATCAGCTGCGTGGGGTGCAGGCGCTTGTTGGTCGCGATCGCAAGCGTGCATCCACCGGCCACCAGCGCCTGAAGCAACTCGCCTACGCCCGCGTAGGCCGCGGTTTGAAGGTAGCCGGTGCTGTCGTAGCTCGCCTTGAACGCGCCTGCGAGCGCATCGATCACGCCCGGGTCTTCGGTCCCGGCCAGCATCTGCAGCGTCTCGAGCAGCGGCGGGCCTACGATCGAGGCGTCGATGGAGGTCACCGGTTCGCGCGCCGTAGCGCTGAACGCGTCGCGATAGCTTGCGAGGATGGCCGGCGCAGAATCAACGAGCGTGCCGTCCAGGTCGAAGAGCACGTGGGCGTAATGCGGCATGGGCGGGTCACCGAGGTCGGCCGCGCAAAGTCGCGCAAGCTTGAGCAAGTGGTCCCGCCACCAGGAATCGAACCTGGATCTGGCGCTTAGGAGGCGCCCGTTCTATCCATTGAACTATGGCGAGACTCAGGGGCGGCATTCTAGCCGTTCGGAGGCCTTAGACCAAGCCCGGTGTAGGGGGTTGTAGGGAGCCCGGCTGCCAACAGCCAGGCTCCCCATGCCTGGTTGATCAGGCCTCCGCTCGAGTTCGGCAGTGCTCAGCGGGTGTCCTGCGATGGCGCGGTGGCGGGCTCGTCCGAGCGGGGTGGGAACAGGAAGGCGTGCGGCGTACGCAGGAGGCGGCGCAGCAGCAGGCCGCCCAAGGCACGGCTCTGGGCAAAGGTGATGCGGCGCGCGCGCATCGCCACGCTCAGCGTGAGCAGGAAGCTGACCAGCAGGTTGGTGAGACCGATCAGCAACACGCCAGAGAACGCCAGCAGCACCGTCCCGAGCGGAATGGAGAAGTCCAGCGCGGCGCTTGCATAGCCCAGGTAGGCCGACGAAAAGGCGATGTGGCGAATGTCGATCGGCAGGCCGAACAGGACCCCGAGCGCGGTAGCGCCGCCGAGCAGGAAGCCGAAGAAGAAATTCCCCGCGAGCGCGCCGATGTGCTCCTCGACGTACTCGGCCAGTTGCGCCTGGCGTTGTTCGCCGAGCAGCCGTCGCAGGCTGCGCAGCTGGCGCAGGCGTTGCGGGACGCGGTTGTAGGCGGAGAGGTTGTCGTAGTAGGCGGCGATCAGGCCCGACATGAACAGGCACACGCCGGCGATCGCTGCGTAGAAGAGGGCGCCACCGCGCGGGTCGATTTCCTGCAGCAGCACCTCGGCCTTGTCCGGCGATACGAAATGGTCGCCGGTGGCGAGGTGGATGAGGAGCCCGACGCCGATCGCCACCGGGATCGCCACGCCGATGTTGCCCAGGATGGCGCCGGCCTGGCTGCGGATGGTACGCACGATGAGGTCGGCGAGCGCCTCCAGGTCGCGCGTCTTGCCCTTCGCCTCGCCGATCGAGGCGGCGATCGCATTGGCGGTCATCGCCGGCTGCTTGGTCGCCACCGTGCCGCCGAGCATGTGGATGAGCATGAAACCCAGGCCGTAGTTCAGGCAGAACGAAAGCAGTTCGTTGAGCGGCGCCATGCCCTGACCACCGAGTACGATCTTGTTCGCCGCCATGAAGGCGATGATCAGCCCGCCGAGCGCAGCGGAGGCGAGCAGGCCGAAATACTCGCGCCGGGTTGAGGTGATGTAGTGCTCGCCGGTCCGGCTCGCGCTCTCCGTCATGCGCAGGGACAACAGCTCCACGTTCTGCCCCCAGTAGTCCGAGAGCACATTCTTGCGGCATTCGGCGCGAACCAGGGTCTTGAACAGGCGAACGATGCGTGGTGCAGCATCCTCGACCACCCGCCGCGTGCGAAGCTCGCCGAGCAGCTCGATCAGGTCGTGGATGCGCTCAAGATGCTGGCGCAGACGTTCCAGCTTGAAAGTGAGGGTGAGGCTGGTGCCGATGCGCATCGCACGTTTGCGCACGCGCTGCAGGATCTCGTCGCACTGGTGCAGCATCACGGTGAGGTGCTTGTCGTCGGCGATCAGCGCCCCGGGGGTGGTCCACCACTTCTTGTAGTGTTCGATGTAGGCGAGCAACTCCGCGTTCTGCGCGAGGAAGGGCGACTCATGCTCCTCAAGATTGGGGTCGATGCGCACCAGCTCGCGGTCCAGTCCGATTGCCGAGACGTGGAAGGACAGCACGCGCAGCGACTCGAGAATCTCCTCCACCGCGTTGGGCAGCGGGCTGGCATCCTCCTCGAACATCGGTGTCTGGTGGCCTACCAGCAGATGCAGCAAGGCCTGCCAGTCCTCGTCCGGGATGGCGTTCACCCAGATCTCGTCGTCGACGCGGTGGAAGGCCGCAGAGATGAAGTCCTTCAAATAGCTTGTGTCGATGATCTCGGGCAGCAGCCGCCCGCCCACGCGGCGGAAGGTTTCGGAGAAGAAGCCCGTCGAAGGCAGCAGGCCCGAGGAGACGTACATCGTGACCTGCTTGTGCTCATCGAACAGGCGCAGCAGTGCGTCGCGCAGGTTGGCGAGCAGGTCGGAGCGGCGCGCGAGCAGGTGGCTCAACGCGCGCAGGTTCTCCGCAGCCTTGTCAGCCTGTGTGGCTTGCGGCGGACGCAGCTTGTTGATCAGCGATGCCCACAGGGCAGCCTGATCCTGGTCGGAGCGACCAAAACGTTCGAGAAGTCGTTCCATGATCCCTTTCGTGTCGATTCTGCCGGCCCGGAGCGCTGGGCGGGCAGGGGGCCCCGGTCGGTACACGCGCTCTGCGCCCGGCCCTTTCGGCGATGCATTATGCGGCATTCCGCACCAGCGCCTTGGCGGGGGCTAGAATTCAGCCTTTCCCATCACCCTGTAGCCGTCGCTGCACAACCCACGATGCCCCTGCTTTCGGTCGAGAACGCCTGCCTTGCCTTCGGTCACGTCGATCTGCTCGACCACGTGAGCTTCCAGCTCGATCTCGGCGAGCGCGTTGCGCTCATCGGGCGCAACGGCTCGGGCAAATCCAGCCTGCTGCGTGCGCTTGCCGGGCAGGCGGCGCTGGATGATGGCACAGTCTGGCGGCAGGCTGAAATGGTCACCGCCTATGTCCCGCAGGAGCCGGACTTCCAGTTGGAGCGCGACGTGTTCGCGACCATCGCCGACGGCCTGGGTGCAGCGGCGCAGCTACTGGTCGACTACCACGCAGCGATGCTCGCGGTGGCCGAACACGCCACGCCTGAGGCGATGGCCCGGCTCGATGCCCTGCAGCATGCGGTCGAGTCGGCCGAGGCATGGCGCCTGAACCAGCGCGTCGAACAGGTCGTGGCGCGTCTCGGACTCGATCCGACGGCATTGGTTTCCAGCCTCTCGGGCGGCGGCGTCAAGCGTGTAGCCCTGGCGCGCGCCCTGGTCGCCGAGCCGGATCTGCTGCTGCTTGACGAGCCGACCAACCATCTCGACCTCGACGGCATCCTGTGGCTCGAAGAGCTGATCCGCGACTTTCGCGGCGCGGTCATCGTCATCACCCACGACCGCGTCTTTCTCGACCACGTCGCCACCCGCATCATCGAGCTCGACCGCGGCCATCTGGCGAGCTACGCAGGGCGCTTCTCAGAATACCAGCGCCGCAAGGCCGAGGAGTTGGAGGCCGAGGAGAAAGCCGCTGCCCGCTTCGACAAGTTCCTCGCGCAGGAAGAGGTCTGGATTCGCAAGGGGGTCGAGGCTCGCCGCACCCGCAACGAGGGGCGCGTGCGCAGGCTCGAGTCCCTGCGCCGTGCGCGCGCTGCTCGCCGCGACCGCCTCGGCGACGTCAGCCTCACGGTCGACACCGGCGACAAGAGCGGTCAGATGGTGGCCGAACTCACCCATGTCACCAAGCGCTACGGCGACAAGGTGGTGGTGCGCGACTTTTCAACCCGTATCCTGCGCGGCGATCGCATTGGCTTCATCGGTCCGAACGGCGCCGGCAAGACCACGCTGTTGAAGCTGATCCTGGGCGAAATCGAGCCCGACGAGGGCACGGTCCGCCGCGGTACCCGGCAGACGGTGGCGTATTTTGACCAGCTGCGCGCCCAGCTCGACCCCGAGCTGCCGCTCACCGAGGTCATCAGCCCGGGCTCGGACTACGTCGAGATCGGGGGCGAGAAGAAGCACGTCATCGGCTATCTGGGCGACTTCCTGTTTGCGCCGCAGCGCGCGCGTTCGCCCGTCAAGTCGCTGTCCGGTGGCGAGCGCAACCGCTTGCTGCTGGCGCGCCTGTTCGCACGCCCGGCCAACGTGCTGGTGCTCGACGAGCCGACCAACGACCTCGACATCGAAACGCTGGATCTGCTCGAAGAGCTGCTCGCCGGATACGACGGTACGCTCTTCCTCGTCAGCCACGACCGGGCCTTCCTCGACAACGTTGTGACGCAGGTGATCGCCGCCGAAGGCGACGGGCGCTGGGGCGAGTACGCGGGCGGCTACGAGGACTGGCAGCGTGTGCAGGCGCGCCGCGCCGAAGATGCAGCGGGCCGTGAGGCGGCAGCGCGCGAATCCGCGAAGCGTAGTGCGCCGGCGGTCGATAGGCCGCGCGTGGCCGACACGCGTAGCGCAAGCCGGCCGGCCAAGCTCTCCTTCAACGACAAGCGCGAACTGGAGGCGCTGCCAGACCGCATCGCCGCGCTCGAGGACGAGCAGACCGCGCTCCATGCACGCTTGGCCGACCCGGCGTTGTATCAGGGCGCTCCGCAGGAAGTTGCGCAGATCAAGGCCCGGCTCGAGGCGCTCGAGGCTGAGATCGAGGCCGCGATGCTGCGTTGGGAGTCGCTCGAGTCGCGCGCCGAGGGCTGATGCAGTCGCGAGGGGGCCGGCACGCTGCGGACGGCTCCGCCCATGGGATGGCCCGTCCAGGCAGACTTGCCCGCGCATGCAGCCGTGAAACCTGCGATGTTCGCGAGCGCGCCCCCCAACGGGGCGTCGCGGGTACACGTTCGCGGCAAGACGATGGACTTCAGATCACGCCAATCTGCACGAACCAGGCCCCGGCACCTGCCGCACCGACGAACACCGCGGCGTGGTAAGCGGCCAGCCAGCGGTAGTTGCGGCCGATCTCTTCCGGATCGCGGTCGGAGATCAGGAACAGGCGGCGCCCGTCCGGGCGACGCACAACGTGCAGGTCGGGCGCGGCCAGGGCCTCCGTCTGCATCCGTCGCACCTCGCGCCTGGCCTGCGCGCGGGCCAGCTCCCATTCGCGGATGTCGATCTCGCCATTGCCATCGAGGTCGAAGCGGGCCAGCAACTCGGGGTGGTTCAGCTTCCACTGTGCGAGCAATTCCCTGACCTGCGCGGCGCTATCGGTCGCGACATCGGCGCTGCCCAGGGTGGCGAAGTCGCCCAGCACATAGATGCGGTCGTGGCGGATCAGGGACCACTGGCGGTAGCGCAGGTCGCCGTTGCGGAAAACGTCGCAGCGGCGCACCAGCATCTCGGCGCCGTCCGGGTCCACCACGCACTGGCCGCTACCGTCGTCGAGCAAAAAGGACGCGTCGCTGGTTTCCGTGCCGGTCACACGCCATTTGCCGTCCGACTGTCGGCGCTCGGTGACCAGCCGGTACCACAGCAGCGGCAGGCCGTTCACCGGGGAGAGCAGCGGCATGCCGTCCAGCGGCTGACCACGGCCCTGCAGTTCGGTGTAGCCCTGGGCGGCAGACGCAATGCGTGCGGTCGGTGTGTCGGCGATCAGGCGCGCATGGCGCAGGGCGCGTACCCAGCCGAGCAGGCCGGTGCCCAGCAGCAGTGCGATCGCAACCGCCGTGCCTGCCCCTTCGCTGAAGCGCAAGGCGAGGGCGACGGCCGCGAGCTGGATTGCGGGCAGCGCGAGGTCGGTGCGCACATGGCGCAGATGCACGAGCATGGCTCAGGCCGACGGGGCGGCGTTAGGCAGAGGGTGTCGCCAGGTCAGGCGCGGAACAGGGCCTTCAGGTCGACGTCGGCCTTTTCCTCGGTGCTGAACTGCAGCAGCGGCTGCTCGCTGTAGGCGAACAGGCGGGCGATGATCAGATCCGGGAATTGCTCGATGCGGACATTGTGCAGATTCACCGACTCGTTGTACCACTCACGCCGGTCAGCGATCCCGTTCTCCAGTGCGGTGATGCGTGTCTGCAACTGCATGAAATGCTCGTTGGCCTTGAGCTCGGGGTAGGCCTCGGCCACCGCGAAGATCTGCCCGAGTCCGGCACGCAGCAGGTTCTCGGCGGCACCCAGCGCGGGTACGTCGTGCGCCTCGCGCGCCTTCGCCACACGTGCGCGTGCTTCGGTTACCCGTGCCAGTGTTTCCTGCTCGAACTGCTTGTACTGGCGGCAAACCTCGACGAGTTTTGGCAGCTCGTCGTGGCGCTGCTTGAGCAGCACGTCGATGTTGGCCCAGGCCTTGGAGAGGTTGTGCTTGAGCTGCACCAGGCCGTTGTAGACCACGATGCCGTACACCAGGGCAAGGACGATGAGGCCGAGAAAGACTGCAGTGCCGATGCTCATGTGGGACTCCTGTTCGTTCGGGCTGCATCATATACTCCCGTCCTTGCCACAAGCGTTACGCATGCCACAGTCGCACTCAATAAAGGGTGCCGGATAACGGAAAACTTGCAGCCTTGACCCCCGATTCCTCCTCATTTCTGCGCAGGCCCGCCGTGGTGCTCGTCTGCGGCGCGCTGATCCTTACGCTGGCCATGGGGGTGCGCCACACGGGCGGACTGTTCCTGCAGCCGATGACGCTCGACCAAGGCTGGTCGCGCGAGCTGTTCTCCTTCTCGATTGCGCTGCAGAACCTGCTGTGGGGCCTGTTCCAACCCTTCGCCGGTGCCTTCGCCGACCGCCACGGTGCGGGCCGCACATTGGTCGGCGGTGCGCTGCTCTATATCCTCGGGCTGGTGGTGATGGCCCATGCCGACACCGCGCTCGGACTCAACGTGGGCGCGGGCTTGCTGGTTGGCATGGGCCTGTCGGGCACCACCTTCAGCGTGGTGCTGGGCGTGGTCGGTCGCATGGCGGCGCCGGAGAAACGCAGCATGGCCCTCGGCCTTGCTTCCGCCGGAGGCAGCTTCGGCCAGTTCGCGGTGCTGCCGGTGGGGCAGGGGCTGATCAGCATGGTCGGCTGGCAGGATGCCCTGCTGTGGCTCGCACTCGGCATTGCGCTGATCATCCCGCTTGCCGCGGCCGTGACCGGCACCAGCGAGCGTGGCGGCGGTGTGGAGCAATCGCTGCGCCAAGCGCTCGGCGAGGCGATGCGCACGCCCAGCTTTCATTACCTGTTCTGGAGCTTCTTCGTGTGCGGCTTCCAGACCGCCTTCATCATGCTGCACCTGCCCGCATTCGTGGTCGATAGCGGCATGTCGGCCAACATCGGCATGACTGCGGTGGCGCTGATCGGTCTGTTCAACATCTTCGGCTCCTTCCTGTCGGGCTGGCTGGGCGGCTGTTACAGCAAGAAGGGGCTGCTCGCGGGCATCTATGCGCTGCGTATCGTGGCGATCCTTGCGCTGCTGCTGTTTCCGCTCTCGCAGCTCACGCTCTATCTGTTCGCGGCGGTGATGGGGTTGCTGTGGCTGGGCACGGTGCCGCTGACCAGCGGCCTGGTCGGGCATATCTTCGGTCTGCGCTACATGGGCATGCTGTACGGCATCGTCTTCCTCGGCCATCAGATCGGCGGCTTTCTCGGCGCCTGGCTGGGCGGGCGGATCTTCGACCTGAGCGGCTCCTATCTGATGGCCTGGTGGCTGTCGATTGCGCTGTCGGTGATGGCGGCCGCGCTGTCGCTGCCGGTGCGTGAAGCGCCGCTGCTGCGAACGGCGGCACGCTGATGCACGCGTGGCTGCGGATCGTGCTGATTGCGCTTGCTGCGCTGGTGCTGGGGGTGATTTTCGCCGCCTATCAGCATCCCGCACTGCTGCTGGATTTCGGCAGCCTGCTCCTGATGTGCGGCTGACCCCGCGCGGGCTCAGCCGCCAGCGGGTGGCGCGAGCAGGCGCTCGAGCGCCTGTTCGGGCGCGCCGAGGCGGGTGAGGAGGGTTTCGCGTCCCAGATGAAGCAGATCCTCGAGTGCGGCGAGGTCATCAGGCAGTGCTGGATCATCCCAGCCATGGGCGAGGTGGCGCGTGAAGTCGGCCGCCAGCCGGATCGTGCGTACGCGCGGGTTCTGCTGCTCGCGGTCGTCCAGCAGGGCCACCAGCAACTGCGGCATGTGCCAGGCGCGAACCAGCGCGAGCTGCAGTTCGGCAGCGGTGACGCCGAACACGGCGCGCTGGGCCTCGGCCGATCGCAACCCGGGCTGTGCCTGCTGGCGGCGCAGGACCTCCAGGCTCATCGTGGGCGCGTGAATCCAGGTGACGATCTCGGTGGTGTCGTGCAGCAGCGCCGCGACGGTGATCTCCTGCACGTCGAGGTCGCGGCGCAGCACGGCAAAGTCGCGTGCGTACTCGGCCGCCCTGCGCGCCCTTCCGATGACCCGAAGCACGCCCACGAGTGCTCTGGGGTGCGCGGCGAGCGCGTCTTCGACCGTGGGCAGTTCGTCGAAGGCCTTGAAGAAGGGCTCCACCCCCATCATCATTACTGCACGTTCGATGGTCGTGATGTCGTGGTTCTGCGACGCTCGGCGATGACGTTCGAGGTACGAGAGCAGTCGCAGCGTCATCAAGGGGTCGGTCAGCACGATGCCCGAGAGTTTGCGGGCATTGATCGATTCGCCGCTGTCTCTCAATGTCTCGAGCGCACGTACTGTATGGCGGAGCACCGGCAGCGGGGTCGCGGAGAACGCGTCCACATACGCGGAGACCGACGAAAGGGGAGAATGCAGCAAAGGCATACGGGCCTCGTGGTGCGGCATGGGGTGTGTGCGGGTCAGATTACGGCAGTCTGAACGCTCTTCTTGAGCGCGTCACGTGCTGAATTCACGATGCGGCGGGGCGGCCGCGAGTTGTGGCTATAATTATGCATGACGCGGCGCATGCGCTGACGGATACAGGACGAGGAGACTACCGGATGAGCCCCTTCAAGGCCTTCCAGATCGATGAGGGCACCAGGCGCGCGCTTGCTGGCCAGGGCGGCTGTGTACCGGGTCGCGGAGCCTGAGGCGAACACGGGCATGGAGGGGGAGATGAACGAAGACGGCAAGCTGCCCCGCATCCTCGTCGTGGACGATTCGCGCATGGTTCGTGCGACCATCGTCAAGCACATCCGCGGCCGCTTCGAGGTACGTGAAGAAGCCGATGGCGAGGCGGGGTGGCAGACGCTGCTCGTAGACCCGGACATCGAACTCGTACTGACCGATATCGGCATGCCCAGGCTGGACGGCTATGGCCTGCTCGAGCGCATCCGCGCTTCCAGGGTGTCGCGTGTGCGCGACCTGCCGGTCGTCATCATCTCGGGCGACGAGGACGAATCCGCCCGCGAGCGTGCGCTGACGCTGGGTGCCAATGGATTCATCGCCAAGGGTACGGGCAGCGTCGAACTCATCGCCACGCTCTCGTCGCTCGTTCGCCTTGCCAAGGCGCAAAGCGAGCTTGAGCGCAACCGCGCGGCGCATGCAGATCAGGGCGCGGCTGCCGTAGTGGATACGGAAACCGGGTTGGCGAGCCCGGCGTATCTCAAGCAGCGTGCGGTACAGGGGGTGGCCGAAGCCCGGCGTCAGGGGGGCGACATCAGCGCCATGGTGGTGCGAGTCGATCAGTTCGATGCGCTCGAGCAGCGCTATGGTGAGCAAGTGGCGCAACTCGTGCTGCGCAAGCTCGGCAAGATGCTCGCCGGGCGCATCCGTGCGGAGGATACGCTCTCCCAGCATTCCGCCTCCGAGTTCGTATTGCTGTCGCCCGGCATCGACCGGATATCGAGTTGCGCCTTTGCCCTGCGTGTGCGCAGCAGCGTGGAACGGCTCGTCATGGTGTACCGCGAGGAACGTATCCGCGTCACCCTGAGCATCGGAGTGGCCAACGCGATGAGCGATGGGCGCGAGGTGGTCAGCGAACTGCTGGCGCTGGCGCTCGAGCGTGCGGCCCAGGCCCGCGCTCAGGGCGGCAACCGCGTGGTGGGCCGGGACGGAGAGGTTGACCCGGATGAGGTTGAGCGCATGCTCGGGCGTGCGCCCAGCATCGACCACGTTTTACGGCAGTTGCGCGCAGGTGAGCGCGAAGAGGTCGCGGCGCAATTGCCGCAGATCGTCGGTGCCCTGATGCCGCTGCTCGAATTGCTAGAATCAAGGCTTCATGCCGGCATACCGCTCGCCCGACTCGGCGAGTTCCATGACAAGAGCGGATCCGGCAAGGATGAGGGTGGGTTTACGCGCACCGTCGTCTGACAAAGGTGTGTCGGCCTGCATTGCAGCGCTATCCCGGCGCGGCACGGCGGGTCTCACGTCAATTGCGTTTCAGAAACATTGAAGGGAGAGGAATCAATGAGCAACTACCCGCAGTTTCACCGCCGTTCCATCGAAGACCGCGACGGGTTCTGGGCCGAGCAGGCCCAACTCGTGCATTGGAACAAGCCCGCAGAGCAGATCTGCGACTTTTCCAAGCCGCCGTTCGTCAAGTGGTTCAAGGGCGGCGAAACCAACCTGTGTTATAACGCGGTCGACCGCCACGCCGCCGCGCGCCCGAACGACCGCGCGCTGGTGTACATCTCGACCGAGACCAACGAGGAGAAGGTCTACTCCTTCGCTGAGCTGCAGCGCGAAGTCGAGCGCATGGCGGCGATCTACCAGGAACTTGGCGTCAAGCGCGGCGACCGCGTGCTGATCTACATGCCGATGATCGCCGAGGCCGCCTTCGCGATGCTGGCGTGCGCACGCATCGGCGCGATCCACTCGGTGGTGTTCGGCGGCTTTGCAGCAGGCTCGCTCGCCACCCGCATCGACGACGCCAAGCCGGTGCTGATGGTCAGCTCGGACGCCGGCATGCGCAACGGCAAGCCGGTGCCCTACAAGCACCTGGTCGACGAGGCCTGCAAGCTCGCCGAGTTTCCGCCCGCCAAGGTGCTGATCGTGGACCGCGGCCTGGACAAGGGCTTCCCCAAGGTCGCCGGCCGTGACGTCGATTACGCCGAGCTGCGCGCCAAGCACATGGACGCCCAGGTGCCGGTTGTGTGGGTCGAATCCTCCGAACCGAGCTACATCCTCTATACCTCCGGCACCACCGGCAAGCCCAAGGGCGTGCAGCGCGACACCGGCGGCTACACCGTGGCCCTGGCCGCGTCCATGAAGCACATCTTCACTGGCGGCGCAGGCGAGACCATGTTCTCGACCTCGGACATCGGCTGGGTGGTCGGCCACAGCTACATCATCTACGGCCCGCTGGTCGCCGGCATGGCCACGATCATGTACGAAGGCACGCCGTTGCGCCCCGACGCCGGCATCTGGTGGCAGATCGTCGAAAAGTACAAGGTCAGCGTGATGTTCTCCGCACCCACCGCGGTGCGCGTACTGAAGAAGCAGGACCCGGCCTTCCTCAAGAAGTACGACCTGTCCTCGCTCAAGCACCTGTTCCTGGCTGGCGAGCCGCTCGACGAGACGAGCCACAAGTGGATCATGGACGAGCTGGGCATCCCGGTCATCGACAACTACTGGCAGACCGAGACCGGCTGGCCGATGCTCGCCATCTGCCGCGGTATCGAGGACAGCCCGATCAAGCTTGGTTCGCCCGCCTTCCCGGTGTACGGCTACGACCTGCGCATCTTCCGTGAGGACGGCAGCGAGTGCGGCGCCAACGAGAAGGGCATCGTCGGCATCCTGCCGCCGCTGCCGCCCGGCTGCCTGTCGACCGTGTGGGGCCAGGACGAGCGCTTCGTCAGCACCTACTTCAGCCTGTTCACCGACCCGGTGGTGTATTCCTCGTCCGACTGGGGGATCAAGGATGACAAGGGCTACTTCACCATCCTCGGCCGCATGGACGACGTCATCAACGTCGCTGGCCACCGTCTCGGCACGCGCGAGATCGAGGAGGCGGTGCAGACCCACCCGGCGATTGCCGAGGTGGCAGTGGTGGGCGTGGCGGACGAGCTCAAGGGGCAGATGCCCATGGCCTTTGCAGTGGTCAAGGACGCCAGCACGGTCGACACTGCCGAGAAGCGCGCCGCGCTGGAGAAGGAGGTCATGAAGAAGGTGGACGAGAGCCTGGGCGCGATCGCGCGTCCGGCCCGTGTGCACTTCATCGGCGGTCTGCCCAAGACGCGCTCCGGCAAGATGCTGCGCCGCTCCATCCAGGCCCTGGCCGAGGGGCGCGACGCCGGCGATCTGACGACGATCGACGATCCGAGCACGCTCGAGCAGATCCGGGAAGCGCTCAAGGGCTGAAGCCATAGAGCTGCACCACTCAAGCACGAAAAGGCCCGCGCGAGCGGGCCTTCCTGTTTCAGGTGGCTGCGGGGCGGGAAGTGTCGGCATTTTTTACACAAGCCCCGGATGTAGGGCGCGGGGAAGTGTGCAACATTCGGTACTGAATGGTTTTTCTCGTTTGTGGCGCGAATATTGCTACATGTGTGACAGGAAGAATAAAAATCTCTGCAATCCAGGTGGTCAACATGAAAGCCATTCGCCGTCTCTCCCTTGTCCTTCCGCTTTCTGCGGGTCTGATGTTCCTCGCGGGCAGTGCCGTCGCGGCGCCCTACATCACCAACCCGTATACGTGCAAGGACTACCGGGTGACGATCAACACCATCGAGAAGAGCCCCCTCGATGGGCAAGAGATCATCTATCCGACCGAAACCCTTGGCGCCCCGATTGATGCGACCAGCTGTTTTGGCGTGATCGCTGGCAACGACCACCAAGGGGGGCTGAGCGCGCCGGATCCGAACATTGGTCAGCTGAATGATGGCCTGCTGAATGGAGAGGGCGGTTTGATCAGCCCGCTTCAGTTCATCACCCAAGACCAGTTGCTCGATCTGGATGGCGATGGCACCGCGACCGACCCAGGCTGGATCTTCCTCGGTGATGTTCAGCAGGGCAGGGGGTTTTCCGCTTACGACAAACCGCTGGACATCTCGACCATTCTCGATTTCACCTTGCTGTGCACGGGCAGTGGTGGGGATGCCTGTACGTCCGGCACCTGGTCGCTCGAAACCGAGCTGAACATCATCGACATCGTGCAGAAGGAACTGGGTCGCAATGCTTTCGACCATCTGGCATTGGTGATCAAGGCCAGCAACCGCTACGCGATCTACGATTTCGACTTCAACATCCTGGCACCGCAGTTCCTTGCAGCAGGGGGAGACTTCGACTTCGAGACCCCGTACTCCTTCACCGGTACCTGGAACACGCAGGACTTCCTGAACAAGAAGGGCAAGCCGCAAGACTTCTCCCACATCTCGCTCTGGGTGCGCGACCCGCTTGTGCAGAACGACGTCCCGACCCCGGGGACGCTGGCCTTGCTGGGTGCGGGCCTGCTGCTGCTGGGTGTGGGTCGCTATCGCGCCTGAGGTAGCACTGCAGCGGGGCGCGCGAGGAATGCGCGCCCCAGGTTGAATGCTTTGAGGCAGCGCTCAGTCGGGCGTTGCCTCAAAGCTTTTTTCGACCTCAGCGTGCACTTCCCGCCACAGCGGCTTCATCAGCGTGCGCATGTTGGCGATCACGTCCTGCACGTCGATCATCGAGGGTACGCGCGTGCCGCGGTGCTCGATCGGCCCGCCGATGCGGGTGATGCGCACGCCGAGCCGGGCGAAGTGGGCGGCGAGGCGGGGTTCGGTGAGAACGAACAGGGTGTCCACGCCCTGGCGGGCGGCGATGGCGATGCTGCCCATGTACAGGCTGACCGGAATGTACGGGAAGCGCGGTTGCTGTGCGGTGCCGAAGTCTTCGTCGCTGACGTCGTTGATCTCCTGCCGCTCTTCACCCTTGCGTCGCCGGTAGGCTCTGCGCACCGCGAGCCTGGAGACTTCGGCGATGCGTTCGCGCGGAAGTCTGGAAGGATCGATGATGCTGCGATCAAGCACCTCCGCGCACACTCGCTCGAAGGGCAGGAGGCTGTCGCGGTCGTCCGGGTTGGTCATCACCACCCGCGCGCAGCCCACTGGCCGGAACGGCTCGCCCACCGTGCGCAGCAGGCAGTGCAGGCTGTGCACGTCGAATGCGTCGGTCTCGCGCCTGTCGTCCCGGACCGGCTCGAAGCCGAGGTCTTCGCAGTAGACCTCGTGCCGGATGCGGTACACCTCATCGTGCAGGCTTTCGCCGAGCGCGGCGTCAATGCGGAAGTACTTGCGGAAGCCGTGTCCGAGGTTCAGATTTTCGAGAAATGACAACATAGTCTCCGTGACCTGGAAGGGGTGGCGAACCACCCGTCATTCGCGCGTCCTGAGCGCGCCGATGATGCTGAGCCTGGACAGCCGCCATGCCGGGTAGAGCGCCGCGACGACCGTGGCGAGGAGGCCGATCAGCCAGGATTCGGCCACCACCGAGGGTACGATCCGTATGAATGCATCGTAGCCCAGGTCTGCGTTCGGCGGCGGTGGCATCGGGATGCCCACGCCCGAAATCAGCACCGCCAGCCCCACCCCCAGCAGCGTGCCCCCGGTCGCACCGACGAAGCCCAGCGCTGCGGACTCGCCGATGATCAGCGAGGCCACGGTGCGCGTGCTGTTGCCCAGCGCGCGCATGGTGCCGAACTCCCATGAACGCTCCACCAGGCTCATGTTGACCGTGTTGATCACGCTCAGGCACACCATCAGCAGGACCATCCCCTTCAGGAAGCCGAACTGCTGGCGATACAACTCCACCGTCTTGCCATAGAAGTCGTTGAGCGCCATCCAGTCGCGCACGGAAAGCCCCTGCGCGGCCAACAGCGGGCGCAGGGTGTCGACCACCGTTTGTGTGCTTGCGGTGTCGTGCAGCGCGAGCACGAGCCGGCTGACACCCGTGGTGGCGAGCAGATCTTGTGCGTCCGGCAAGGCGATGCGCACCGCGCGCGCATCGAAGTCCTTCGAGAAGGTCTGGAACACCCCGACCACCTCGATATCCAGCGTGTTCATTGCGCCATCGATGGTGCTCACCAGCAGCGTGGCCTGGTCGCCGGGTGCGAGCCGCAGCGCGCTCGCCACGCCTTCGCCGATCATCGCGCCGAAGCGGTCATCGTCTCGCAGCGTGCGCCCCGCAACCAGGTGAAGATGGGTGCCGAGCGCGTTCTCGCGGCCGGGCTCAACGCCCTCGGCCAGGATCGGGTAGTCGGTCCGGCCATTGTTGAGCAAGCCCGAAAAGGCGATCCGGCCCATGACGTCCTTGACCTGCGGCAGCGCACCGACCTGTTTGCGCAGGGCTGCGTGCTCCTCGATCAGGTATTGCTCCGGGGTGCGGGAGCCGTGGGTGAAGACCGCCTCCTGGCCGATCTGCACGTGTCCGCTCTGGGAGTGGATCAGCGCCTCGCCCAACTGCACGAAGATGTCACGCACGAAACCGCCGGACAGGATCAGCCCGCACACGCCGAACATGATCGCGGCCAGCGTGATCAGGGTGCGCACGCGGTTGCGCAGCAGGTTGCGCAGTGCCAGCCGGGAAAGATTGTGCATGGCGTGGCTCCTCACTGGCGGGCGCGCAGGGCGTCCACGATTTCGAGCCGCGAGGCTCGCCACGACGGGTAGAGGCTTGCTGCCAGTGTTGTCACCAGCGCGATGCCGGCTGCGGTCAGCAGCGAGCGGGCCGAAAGCAGGATGCCCGCATCGTAGCCCCAGCTCATGCCTGGCCCCGGAGGCATGGGTATCCCCACCGCGCTCACGAGTGTTGCCAGCAGCACGCCGACCACCAGGCCGATGGAGATGCCGACCAGCCCCAGAATCAGCCCCTCGAGCAGAAACTGGGTGCGGATGCCGCTGCGCCGGATGCCGAGCGCCATCAGGGTGCCGATTTCGCCCACACGTTCCATGACCATCATGGTCATGGTGTTCGAGATCGACAGCACGATGATCACGGCAATGATCACGTAGATCACGCCGACCTGCTTGGCGAACAGCGCCGCGGTCTTGTTGTAGAAGTCGGCCAGCTCGGTCCAGGGCACGACCTGCACCTCGGTCGCGGGCAGGCTGCGCGAGAGCTGGTCGAGCGCGGCCGGTACGGAGCCGACATCGTCCAGATACACCAGCCGGAGGTGCTCGCCCTCGGTTCGCATCAGCTCCCGCGCCAGCCCGATCGGCACACGCAGCGCCGCATCGTCGTAGGCCTGCGAGATAGACTCGAAGATGCCCACCACCTGTGCCTCCACGGCGCTGATGCCACCGCTCTCGGTGTTGGCGATCAGCACCAGCGAAGCGCCGATCTCCAGTCCCAGGTTCTGCGCCAATCCACGCCCCACGACTGCAGTGTTCGGTTCGCCCGGCGCCAGGTTGCGCCCCTGCGGAAAGCGCAGCCCCGATTGCATGCCTGCTTCCGCCTGCGGATCGACCCCCTCGCCGATGAAGGACAGCGTGACTTCACCCGAACTCGCCAGCCCCGCGAGCAGCAGGCGCGGCGCAGTGAACCGGTAGCCCTTCACCGCCTGCAGTGCAGCATGCTCGGCCTCGCCCTGCGGCGGCAGCAGATAGGCGTAGGGGTCGGCGCGGCCGTTCTCCAGAAAGCCGGGCTTCATCAGCTGCAGATGCCCGAGCTGGGACTCGATCGTGTTGTCGCGTCCGAAGCGCAGGTTCCAGTCGATGAACCCCGCTGCCAGCACCATGGCGACTACGCCGAAGGCAATTGCCGTAAGGGCGGCGCGGCTGCGGTGGATCTGGCGGGTGATGTTGCGCCAGGCAGTACGTAATGTGTGCTGTTGGGTCACAAGCTCAAGGCCCCGTCCGAAGGCGATGCGGCGTCGATCGGCTCGCGTCAGCAGTATGCATCCTCTATTTGACGAAGACAAAAAAACTGCAGCCCGTAGGCTGCAGTTCTGGATCCGTATGCTGCAGCGTTCAGGCCGCTTTGAAGCGCCGTGTCACGCCGATGCCAAGTAGGCCGGCACCAATAAGCGCGAGCGACATGGGCTCGGGTACGCTGAAGACGATGCTGCCGTCCAGCGTGGTCTGCCGCATGTAGGAGGTTTGACCGTCACCGTAATCCACCGCCTGCACGCCGCCAAGGTTATCCGCCGGGGCGGTGCCATCAGCATTGATATTGGTATCGAGTTCCCACTGCACGGCGAGGTTCAGCGGTGCTGCGATGTTGTCCAGCCAGAGCTCGTAGAAGGTCTTGTTGCTGTCTGCATCAACAAAGAAATTGCGCTGGAACGCCGACGTTGTGTCATCCACACCGTCTTCAGTCCAGTCAAAGCTGACGTTGCCAAAGATCGTGTATTTGAACTGGTTGCCGACAACAGGCTGCGTCCCGAGAACGTTCAGTCGGGCGATCTGGGTTCTGGCGGTTGCGGTCGGATCTTCCGTGAAGAAGATGTCGAAGTAGCCGCCGCCGAACAGAGCACCGTCGACAACGTTGCCGGCGCCGAGCAGGTAGTAGTCATAGACGATACCAAAACGGCCACCAACCCCCCAGTCACTGGGATCGCCGCGGAACCCGTTGGTGTCCAGGGTGGTCCCCGTGACCTGGTTCAGCGTGTCGACGTTGCGCTGTCCCGGAGCCGCGTAACCGAAACCATTCGATCCAGCGACGGTGTTGAACCCGTAGCTGTTCATGATCGATTCAATGTTCGTGTCGATGACGGATACATTTACACCGGAGGTGTTCGGATCGCCAAGGTAGATCGAAGTGGCCAAGGTGCCCGAATAGCCCAATTCGGCAAGCTCGCTGGTCCGAGTCGAACCATTCCCGCCGAAGTCAAAACCGGAGTCGATATAGAACGGGCCCGCGTAGGCAGATGCGGAGAATGCGAGGGCGACTGCTGCGCCTAGAAGTGACTTTTTCATTTGTCCTCTCCAACGAGTCCAGGTGATGGTGAGAAGGTAAAAGCACACTCTGTGCCAGTAGGCATGTCATGCCTGGGATATGTTCGTAAGTCAATGAACAATAAGGTGTATTGGGGTGCATCTCGGCTCTTCTCGTTCTGCGAAGATCGTGTGGGATCGGGGGCGTGTAAAAAAAACCGACACTCTCAGCGTGTAGCGATTTCAGCATCTGCGGGCGCAAATGCGCATAATGCGTCCGAGAAACTCAACATTCGGGTGCTGCAATGAATGCTGGCTTCAGTTCCGTCTCTGCCTTCTCGCGAAACATCGGCTGGGTCTCGGCTGCTGAGCAGTTTGCGCTCGGTGGCGCTCGTATCGCCATCGCTGGCCTGGGCGGGGTTGGGGGCGCGCATCTGCTGACGCTTGCGCGGCTGGGGATCGGCGCCTTTCATGTCTCGGACTTCGATCGTTTCGAGGTGCACAACTTCAACCGCCAGGCGGGCGCGTTCATGTCCACGCTCGATCAGCCCAAGGTGGAGGTGCTGGCGCGCATGGCGGCGGACATCAACCCCGAGGCGGACATCCGGACCTTTCCGGCGGGCGTCACCCAGGACAACGTGGACGCCTTTCTCGATGGGGTGGATGTCTATGTGGACGGGATCGACTTCTTCGCCATGGATGCGCGGCGCATGCTCTTTCGCGCTTGTGCGGAGCGCGGCATTCCGGCGCTGACGGCGGCGCCGCTGGGTATGGGCGTGGCGCTGCTGTACTTCAAGCCGGGCGGGATGAGCTTCGAGGAGTATTTCTGCCTCGAGGGGCAGAGCCGGCAGGAACAGTTTGCGCGCCTGATGGCGGGGCTCTCGCCGGCGATGCTGCAGCGGACCTATCTGGTGGCGCCGGAAGCAGTGAACTTTGGCGAGCAGCGCGGGCCGTCCACCGGGATGGCCTGCGAACTGTGCGCGGGGGTGATGGGGACGGCGGTGCTCAAGGTGTTGTTGAAGCGCGGACTGCTGCGGCCGGCGCCCTGGGGCATGCACTTCGATGCCTACCGGCAGAAGCTGCGCTTCACCTGGCGTCCACTCGGCAATCGCAATCCCTTGCAGAAGCTACTGCTGGCCTTCATCCGACCGCGCCTGCACATGAAGTGAGGCGCAACGAAAAAGCCGCTCCGGAGAGCGGCTTTTTTGGGCCCGTTTTGTGGCTCGCGCGCCGGGTCTGAACGACCCGGTTGCGCCTCAGGAGGCCTTGCGACGACGCAGGCTGGCGCCAATGCCCAGCAGACCCATACCGAGCAGTGCAAGCGTGCCAGGCTCGGGCACCGGTAGCGGGCGGGCGCTGATCGCGAAACCGAAGCGCTCGGTGGTGAGACCGCCTTCAGCAGTGCGGAAGCCGAAGCAGCCATTGGACAGGCCGAGTGCCGAGCACTCACCGTTCGTCAGGTTGCCGATGCCGATGCTGTCAACCGATCCGTTTGCGTTCAGTGACAGCACGCTGACGAAATACGTGAAGCCATCGTAGTTGAAGAACTGGTTCACGATGCTCAGGTTCTGATAACCGAAGAGGTCGGGACAGCCACCCGGGTACGCCGCGGCCGAAGTGCCGTCGGCGCAGAGCCCGCCGAGACCGCCTGCGTTCGGTGTTTCGCTGAACTTGAACACGAACTGCAGATCCGGACCTGGCTCGGTCGGGCCGCCGCTCGGCAGAACCGGCGTCAGGCTGAGTGTGTCCAGGATCGTTGCACCGGTGAGGGTGGCGAGGGCTGAACTCAGTGGGTTGTTCCAGTGCGAGATCGAAATGCCCTTCGCGATTTCGCTGCCCGCAAGTGTTCCATCTTCGTCGGTGGTGACCAAGCCGGTGGCCGGGCCGCCGCCGGTGAGGGTTTCCGGGCTCTCGCTGAAGTCGCCGATGGTCAGCGCGCTGCGCGTTCCGCCGGTGAAACTGCCACCCGTCGTGCCCCAGGAGAGCTCCGATGCAAGTTCGGTGGTCGTGCCGCCACCGCTATCCCAGGTCGCAGAGCCCGCCACGAAGACCGCATTGGTCGAGTAGGACCACTGCGTCACCATCGCGGCGCTCGCGCTGCCGGCGAAGGTGCCCAAGGCGGCGACCAGAGCGATGGCCATCGGCTTCATCGTGCGTTTGGTGATTGTGCTCGCTTTCATTTTCCTTCTCCTTCGCGGAACGGATGCTGTGCAATCCTTGCGAAGAACAAAGCATTTCGCGTGCCAGGGTCTTTTGTGCGCCCTCGATTTTTGGTTCTTTGAAAGCGGAAAATCGTAATGCTATGAAAACACTAGAAAAAAATACTCGGAATGCAATGAGTCTGTTGTCTGGATGACGGATGTGTTTCTGATGCTCGGTGTCGAAATGGGGTGAGTGTCAAAAAATCCGACACTGCAAGCGGGGCAAGATGCCGCGGCTCACACCATGTTGTCGCGGTGGATCAGTTCGGGCTCGTCGATGTAGCCGAGCAGCTTTTCGATCTCGGCGGTGGGCTTGCGTGCGATACGGCGGCATTCCGAAGCCGAGTAGTTCACCAGTCCGCGTGCCACCTCCTCGCCGGTGAGGGTCCGGCAGGCGACCGCCGCGCCGCGCTTGAAGTCGCCGCGCACCTCGATGACGCCGACCGGGAGCAGGCTCTTGCCGCCCTTGAGCGCGGCGACGGCGCCATCATCGATGACGAGGTCACCTGCCAGCTGCAGGTGGTCCGCGATCCACTGCTTGCGCGCCTGCAGTGGCGTGCTGCTGGCGTAGAGCAGGGTGCCCAGCGCCTCGCCCGCGGCCAGGCGCAGCAGCGGGTCACTCTCGCGGCCGCTGGCGATGCAGGTGTGCGCGCCGCTGCGGGCGGCGCGCTGGGCGGCGCGGATCTTGGTGATCATGCCGCCGCGGCTGATGCCGGTGCCGGCGCCACCGGCCATGGCCTCGTACTGGCGGTCTTCGGCGCGGCCTTCGTGGATGAGCGTGGCGGCGGGGTCGCGGCGTGGGTCGGCAGTGTACAGGCCTTGCTGGTCGGTGAGGATGATCAATGCATCCGCTTCGATCAGGTTGGCGACCAGGGCGCCGAGGGTGTCGTTGTCACCGAACTTGATCTCGTCGGTGACTACGGTGTCGTTCTCGTTGATGATCGGCACCACGCCGAGCTGCAGCAGGGTGGTGAGGGTGCTGCGGGCGTTGAGGTAGCGGGTGCGGTCGGCGAGGTCCTCGTGGGTGAGGAGAATCTGCGCGGTCTGCAGGCTGTGGCAGGTGAAGGCCTTCTCGTAGGCTTCGACCAGGCCCATCTGGCCGACGGCGGCGGCAGCCTGCAGCTTGTTCATCTCATGCGGACGCTTGGCCCAGCCCAGACGCTGCATGCCGGCGGCGATCGCGCCCGAGGACACCAGCGCCACTTCGCGGCCTTCGGCGCGCAGCGCGGCGATCTGGCGCGCCCAGGCGTCGAGCGCGTCCTTGTCGAGGCCGGCACCATTGTTGGTGACGAGGGCGGAGCCGACCTTGACGACGAGGCGGCGGGCGTTGCGGATCTTGGTTCTCATCTTTGCAATGGGCCTGGGGGCAAAGGTGGAGGGGTTGAGTCGGGAGGGAGTCAGTCCTTGCGCGGCGGGTGTTCCGGCAGGGTGTCTTCGTCGTCGCGGGGGGCGTCGCTGCCTCCGCCCTCGCCTTCGCCGTCCTCCGCGTATGCCTCTTCCTCGTAAGCTGCATCGGCAGCGAGGCGCGCGGCCTCCAGCGCGGCGAGGCGGGCGGCTTCGGTGGCCTGGCGTTCGGCGCGCTCGGCCTCGATGCGGGCACGTTCGGCGTCGAGAAAGTCCTGGACCGCAAAGATCAGCGTCTGTGTCCCTTCGCCCTTCATGGCGGAGATCTCGAAGTGGCGCTCGACGGGACCATAGGCGTCGAGGAAGGCCTGGATGTGTTCGGCGCGCTCCTCCTCGGGGATCAGGTCGAGCTTGTTCAGCACCAGCCAGCGGGGCTTGGCGTAGAGCTCGTCGTCGTACTTGCGCAGCTCTTCCGCGATGGCCTTGGCGTCGGCGACCGGATCGGCCTCCGGGTCGAAGGGGGCGAGGTCGACGAGGTGCAGCAGCACGTGGGTGCGCTGCAGGTGGCGCAGGAACTGGTGGCCCAGGCCGGCACCCTCGGCTGCGCCCTCGATGAGGCCGGGGATGTCGGCGATCACGAAGCTGCGCGCCTCGGTGGTGCGCACCACGCCGAGGTTGGGTGCAAGCGTGGTGAAGGGGTAGTCGGCGACCTTGGGCTTGGCTGCGGACACGCTGCGGATGAAGGTCGACTTTCCTGCGTTGGGCATGCCGAGCAGACCGACGTCGGCCAGTACCTTGAGCTCCAGGTGCAGGTTGCGGTACTCGCCTTCCTGGCCCATGGTCTTCTTGCGCGGGGCGCGGTTGGTGCTGGACTTGAAGTGGATGTTGCCCAGCCCGCCACGGCCGCCACGTGCGATCAGCACCGTCTTGCCGTCTTCGTCGAGGTCGGCGATCAGTTCGTCGGTCTCGAGGTCCTTGATCACGGTGCCGACCGGGAAGCGCAGCGTGATGTCGTCGCCGCCCTTGCCGTAGCAGTCGCGGCTGCCGCCGTTCTCGCCACGCTCGGCGCGGAAGTTGCGCGTGTAGCGGTAGTCGATCAGGGTGTTGAGGTTGCGGTCGGCCACGGCGTACACGCTGCCGCCACGCCCGCCGTCGCCACCACTGGGGCCACCCTTGGGGATGAACTTCTCGCGGCGGAAGGTGGCCGCGCCGTTGCCGCCGTCTCCGGCGTAGACTTCGATGCGGGCTTCGTCAAAAAACTTCATGCCTGATCAACCTCTTCGTGGCGCGCACCGCAAAGCGCGCGCCGGAAACAAAAAAGCCCTACCGCAAGGATAGGGCTTTCGTACTGCAGTGCGATCAAACGCGCGCGATCAGGCCGCTTCCGGCACGATGATCACGGTGCGGCGACGCGAGGGGCCCTTGACCGCGAACTGGACGACGCCGTCCTTGAGTGCGAACAGGGTGTGGTCCTTGCCGATGCCGACGTTGTCGCCCGGGTGGTATTCGGTACCGCGCTGGCGAACGATGATGTTGCCTGCGAGCACGAACTGACCACCGTAGCGCTTGACGCCGAGGCGTTTCGATTCCGAGTCGCGGCCGTTACGCGAACTACCGCCAGCTTTTTTGTGTGCCATGTCGGATTACCTCCTGCGCCTTAGGCCGAGATCGCTTCGATGCGAAGCTCGGTGTAGTTCTGACGATGCCCCTGGTGCTTCTGGTAGTGCTTGCGACGGCGCATCTTGAAAATCTTGATCTTGTCGTGACGGCCGTGGGAAACCACGGTCGCCTTGACGGTAGCCCCGGCAACCACCGGCGTGCCGATCTTGACGGCGTCGCCTTCACCGACCATGAAGACCTGGTCGATGGTGATTTCGGAACCCACGTCGGCCGGTATCTGTTCTACCTTGATCTTTTCGCCAGCGGCAACGCGATACTGCTTGCCACCGGTTTTTATCACCGCGTACATGGTGTTGCTCCAGTTGATGGGTCTGCGAAGAATCGCGCACTCTAGCGGGGGCGGCGGAGAAAGTCAATGCCGATCAGCGGCTTGTGCGTTATTCCGCTTCTGCCTGACGCGGTGCGAGTTCGGGCAGCAGCGCGTCCAGCGCATGGTGTTCGGTGCGGTAACTCGCCTGCGCCTGGATGCGCGCCCAAACGCCGTCGCGCTCCATGGCGTCGATCACCTGCTTCTTCAGCCCGCAGAAGGCGATCTTCTGGCCCTGGGCGTTGAAGCGCTCGATCAGGCCGGCCAGGGTGTGCAGGCCGGTGGCGTCGATGTCGTTGATGCCGGCGCCCGACACCAGCACGATGCGGACGCTGTCCTGCGCGCGCGCGGCGCCGAGCATCGCATCCTCGAAGGTGGCGGCGGTGACGAAGCTGAGCGGACTGTCGAAGCGCAGGATCACCAGTTCGGGATGAGGGTGGGCGAGCCCGAAGCGCTCGCGGTCGCGGTAGGTGCCGTCCGCGTGCAGACCGAGCAGGGCGGCGCGTGGGCGCATGCCGCGATAGACCAACAGCCCGAGCGACAGCATGAGGCCGGTGAAGATGCCGTTCTGGATGTTGGGCGCGAAGGCCAGCGTGGCGGCGAAGGTGACGGCGGCGGCCGCGCCGTCATCCTTGCTTGCACGCCAGGCCCGCCGCAGCACCCCGGCGTCGAGCAGGCCGGCCACTGCCTGCAGGATGACTGCGGCGAGCACCGGCTTGGGCAGGTGCCACAGCAACGGGGTGAGGTACAGCAGCGCGAGCAGCACCAGGCCAGCCGTGATCAGCGAGGAAAGCCCCGTGCGGGCCTCATTCACATAATTGAGCGCGGAGCGTGAGAAGGATGCGCTGACGGGCATGCCGCCCGTGAAGGCGGCGGACATCTTCGCCAGCCCCTGGCCGATCAACTCCTGGTCCTGTTGCCAGGCCTGCCGGGTGCGCCCTGAAATCAGTTTGGCGCTGGAGGCCGCCTCCATGAAGCTGACCATCGCGATGACGAAGCCGGCTGGCAGGATCGCGATCACGAGGTCGAGGCGCATCGGCGGCAGGCTGAGTTCGGGTAGCCCACGCGGGATCTCGCCGACCACGGCCCCGCCGCTGGCGGCGAAACCGGTCCATGCCGACAGCACGGTGGCCGCGGCGACCACCAGTGGCACGCCAGGCAGGCGCGGCCACAGCCGCTTGAGTGCGACCAGCGCCGCCAGGCTGCCCAGGCCGAAGCCCAGGGACGGCAGGTGCGGCGCCGCGAGCCCGCCCAGGGCGTGTGCGAAATCCAGCACCAGGTGCTGCGAGTAGGGCATGGCCAGGCCGAGCAGAGGCGGAACCTGGGTGAGGCAGATGATCAGCGCCGCGGCGTTCACGAAGCCCATCAGCACCGGCACCGAGAGCAGGTTCAGCAGCCAGCCGAGGCGCATGAGCCCGAGCGCGAGCTGGATGAGTCCCGAGAGCAGTGCGAGCAGTAGCGCGAGCCCGAGCAGATCGCCCCCGGCAAGCCCGGACAGCGGCAGGATGCTGGCGGCGACCATGAGGCTGGTAAGGGCTACCGGGCCGGTGGAGAGCTGGCCGCAGGAGCCGAACAGCGCCGCGATCACCGCGGGGACGAGCGCCGCATACAGACCGATGTGCGGCGGCAGGCCGGCGAGTTTGGCGTAGGCCAGCGCCTGCGGAATCATCACCAGCGCCACCGTCACCCCCGCGATCAGGTCGCCACGCACGCCGGCGGCGCGCCATTGCGTGGGCCAGGACAGGAAGGGGAGCAGGCGCTGGAGTGTGGGCATCTGGGCGGATGTGGGCGATCACCCGGTTGCGGGCGAATTGTTCGCTGCGGCGTTGGCCGTGGGCAGGGGTGCCATGGTAACGAGAACGAGGGCACGATCAAACTGCGGATGCAGTGCCTGAGGTGCATTCACACCAAGGGCGCGCGCATAATGCGGCGGCGCTTCAGATGGTCCGGAGTCCCGTCCCGATGGCAACACGCCGCATCCCCCCGATACAGTGCCTGCTCACCTTCGAGGCGGTGGCGCGCTTGCGCAGCGCCAGCCGTGCAGCGGAGGAGCTGTGCGTGACGGTGAGTGCGGTCAGTCATCGGCTCCGCCAGCTTGAGACCCACCTCGGCGTGCGCCTGTTCAGCCGCGGCGATTTCACCCTCACCCACGAGGGCGAAACCTATCTGCAGCATGTGGACACCGCGCTCGCGGCGCTGCAGCAGATGCCGGGCGAGCGTGCGTCGGTCGGGCCGCGCCGCCTGCGGGTGGCGGTCACGCCTTCCTTCTGCCGCCAGTTCCTGATGCCCAAACTCGAACTGTTCCGTCGCAGTTATCCCGACATCGAGCTCACGCTGCACGTCTCGATTCCCTTGCGCGACGTCACCGCTGAAGCAGCCGACCTCGAGATCCGTTACGGTTTGGGGGGTTACACGGACGTGGAGCACCGGCTGATCCTGCGCGATGTGGTGACCCCGGCGTGCAGCCCCGCCTTCCTCGACGAGTTCGGCCCTTTCGACGGCTTCGAGCACGAAGCAGAGTGCGCCCGCGTACGGCTGATCCGCAGCCCGCTCGAACCGTGGGGGAACTGGTATGCGCATTGCGGGCTCGCGCTCACCGAGCCGCTGAATGGGGCGCAGTTCAACGACCTGGGGCTGGCCTACGACGCAGCGGCGAGCGGCTTCGGCGTGGTCCTGGTGCGGCACAAGCTGGGCGCAGCCTGGTTCGACAGTGGCAGGCTGCTCAATCTTTCGGAGCGCCCGATGCGTTCGCCCTTCGGTCACTACATCTGCTGGGCGCCGGGAGCACTCGAGCGCTGGGAGTGCGCCGCCTTCGTCGACTGGCTGCAGGGCGTGCTGCCCTGATACAAGGTCGGGCGTGGCGAAGTTTCTTCAACGCCCCGGCAAAAATGCATCAAGCCGTGGCGTTTGCCCGGCGCCTATACTTGCGCGACGTGGCGGGCGAAGGGATCCGCCGCAGGCCCAAGGCGAGGACCGGAGACGATGAATACCGAAGCTGAAGTGCTGGCGTTCGGCGAGACCGAGCGCGACTTTTCCAGCGTGGACAAGGCGCGCGTGATCGAGGCGCTCAGCCGCGTGCTGCCGCCCGGCACGCTGATGTACGACGCCGAGGACCTGCGCCCCTACGAGTGCGACGGTCTGGCAGCGTATCGAGCGTTGCCGCTGGTGGTGGCCTTGCCCACCACCGAAGCGCAGGTGGTCGCGGTGCTGCGCATCTGCTTCGAGCTGGGCGTGCCGGTGGTGGCGCGCGGCGCAGGCACCGGGCTGTCGGGCGGTGCGCTGCCCCATACCCGGGGTGTCCTGTTGTCGCTGGCACGCTTCAACCGCATCCTGAAGCTCGATCCGCTCGCCCGCACCGCCATCGTGCAGCCGGGCGTGCGCAACCTCGCCATCTCCGAGGCCGCCGCCCCGCACGGACTGTACTACGCGCCCGACCCTTCCTCTCAGATCGCCTGCTCGATCGGTGGCAACGTGGCCGAGAACGCTGGCGGCGTGCATTGCCTCAAGTACGGGCTCACGGTGCACAACCTCCTGCGCGTGCGCGGCGTGACCATCGAGGGCGAGATCGTCGAGATCGGCTCGGGGGCGCTCGATTCGCCCGGTTACGACCTGCTCGCGCTGGTGACCGGCTCGGAGGGCATGCTGCTGGTGCTTACCGAGGTCACGGTCAGGCTGGTGCCCAAGCCGCAGCTTGCGCAGTGCGTGCTCGCGGCCTTCGACGATGTCGTGCGTGCGGGCGATGCAGTGGCGAAGATCATCGCCGCCGGCATCATCCCCGCCGGGCTGGAGATGATGGACCAGCCTGCCACCGCGGCGGTGGAGGAGTTCGTGCGTGCCGGCTACCCGCTGGATGCCAAGGCGATCCTGCTGTGCGAGGCCGACGGCACGCCGGAGGAGGTCGCCGAGGAGATCGGCCGCGTGCGCGCGGTGCTGGAAGGTAGCGGCGCCACCGAGATCCGCGTCTCGCGTGACGAGGCCGAGCGGCTGCGCTTCTGGGCCGGCCGCAAGGCGGCGTTCCCTGCGGCGGGGCGCATTTCCCCCGACTACTACTGCATGGATGGCACCATCCCGCGCAAGCGCCTCGGTGAGATGCTGACCGCGATCCAGGAGATGGAGGGGCGCTACGGCCTGCGCTGCATGAACGTCTTCCACGCCGGGGATGGCAACCTGCACCCGCTGATCCTGTTCGACGCCAACCAGCCGGACGAACTGGAGCGCGCCGAAGCCTTCGGCGCCGAGATCCTCGAACTGTCGGTGGCGCTGGGCGGCACCATCACCGGCGAGCACGGCGTGGGGCTGGAGAAGATCAACCAGATGTGCGCGCAGTTCACCACTGCCGAGGTGCGCCAGTTCTTCCGCGTCAAGGCCGCGTTCGATCCGCCCGGGCTGCTCAACCCCGGCAAGGCGATCCCCACGCTCAACCGTTGCGCGGAGTACGGCCGCATGAAGGTGAGCAAGGGCCACGTGCCCTATCCGGACATCCCGCGCTTCTGAGCAGGAAGGACACGATGACGACGATCGAGAAGGAATGGGCCGAGCGCGTGCGTGCGGCGGCTGCGGCAAGAACCCCGCTCTGCCTGCGTGGCGGTGGGAGCAAGGATTTCCACGGCCGCACGCCGGTGGGCGAGCCGTTCGACCTGCGCGCCAATGCGGGCGTAGTGGCGCATGAGCCGACCGAACTGGTGGTGATCGTGCGGGGTGGGACACCCCTGGCCGAGCTCGAAGCGGCGTTGGCCGCGCGCGGGCAGTATCTGCCCTTCGAGCCGCCGCACTTCGGTGCCGGCGCGACGGTGGCGGGGTGCGTAGCGGCAGGTCTGTCCGGCCCGCGGCGCGCGAACATGGGTGCGGTGCGCGACTTCATGCTGGGCGTGAAGCTCATGGATGGCCGCGGCGAGGTCATGAAGTTCGGTGGCCAGGTCATGAAGAACGTGGCCGGCTACGACATTTCGCGTCTGGTTGCGGGCAGCCTGGGCACGCTCGGCATCCTGCTCGAGGTGTCGCTGAAGGTGCTGCCCCGTCCGGTGGCCGAGGCGACGCTGCGCTTCGAACTCGATGAGCCGACGGCGTTGCGCCGGGTGAACGAGTGGGGCGGCCAGCCATTGCCGGTGTCGGCCAGCCTGTGGCACGGGGGCGCGCTTCACCTGCGCCTGTCGGGGGCCGAGGCGGCCGTACGCGCGGCGATCGAGCGCTTGGGCGGCGAGCAACTCGCACCAACCGATGCCGCGGCGCTGTGGGATGGGGTGTGCGAGCACGCGGCGGCGCCCTTCGTGCTCGGCCCCGGCGAGGTGTTGTGGCGGGTGTCGCTGCCGAGCACGGCGCCGGCGCTGGCGCTGCCGGGCCGGCAGGTGGTGGAGTGGGGCGGCGCGCTGCGCTGGGTGGTGGCTGAAGGCGATGGGGCTTCGGCGCATGGTGCACGCATCCGGACACGTGCCGCGGAACTGGGCGGTCATGCGGCCGCCTTCCGCGGAGGCGATCGCGGCGGCGAGGTCTTTCAGCCGCTGTCCGCGCCGCTTGCAAGCATTCACCGCAGGCTCAAGCAGGCCTTCGACCCCGCGGGTATTTTCAACCCGGGCCGCCTTTATCCGGAGTTCTGATCCATGCAGACCCAACTCGCCGAATTCATCCGCGATACCCGGGAGGGGCGCGAAGCCGAAGAGATCCTGCGCAAGTGCGTGCATTGTGGCTTTTGTACCGCCACCTGTCCGACCTACCAGTTGCTGGGCGATGAGCTCGACGGCCCACGCGGGCGCATTTACCTGATCAAGCAGGTGCTCGAAGGTGCCGAGCCGACCGAGAAGACCCGCCTGCACCTCGACCGCTGCCTGACCTGCCGCGCCTGTGAAACGACCTGCCCGTCGGGGGTGCACTACAGCCGCCTGCTCGACATCGGCCGCCACGTCGTGGAGGCGCGCGTGCCGCGCAAGGGCGCGGACGCGCTCGTACGCCGTGCGCTGCGCACGCTGGTGCCGCGGCCCGGGCTGTTCGGGGCGGCGATGAAGGCCGGTCAGTCGGTGCGCGGCCTGCTGCCGAAGACGCTGCAGGCCAAGGTGCCCGAGGCGCGTGCGGCTGGAATGTGGCCGGCGCCGCGGCATGCGCGCCGGGTGATTGCGCTCGCGGGCTGCGTGCAGCCGTCGATGGCGCCTTCGATCAATGCGGCGGCGGCGCGCGTGCTCGATGCGGTGGGCATCTCCATGGTCGAGGCGGACGGTGCGGGCTGCTGCGGTGCGGTGCGTTTTCACCTCAACGACCAGGCGGGCGGCTGTGAGGACGCACGCCGCAACATCGACGCCTGGTGGCCCGCGATCGAGGCCAGCAGCGTCGAGGCGATCGTGATGACGGCGTCGGGCTGTGGCGTGCAGGTCAAGGACTACGGCCATATGCTGCAGCACGATCCGGCCTACGCAGAGAAGGCGAAGCGGGTGGCTGCGCTTACGCGCGACATCGGCGAGGTGGTGGCGGCCGAGGTGGTCAGCCTGGAGGCTGCGCTGGCAGCGCACGCCCAGCCGCGCCAGAAGTTGGCCTGGCATGCCCCCTGCACGCTGCAGCACGGACTGCGCATCCGCGGCACGGTGGAGGCCCTGCTCACGGTTGCAGGCTTCGACCTGACGCCGGTGCGCGACGCACACTTGTGTTGCGGTTCGGCGGGCACCTACTCGATGCTGCAGCCGGAGCTTTCGGGTCGCTTGCGTGCGAACAAGCTCGACTGCCTGCTCGAAGGCAAGGCGGGCAGCATCGCTTCGGCCAACATCGGTTGCATCACCCACTTGCAGGCGGGCACGCAGACGCCGGTGCGGCACTGGGTCGAGCTGCTCGATGCTCGCCTGCGCGGCATGCACGCGTAAGCCTTGCGAGGCGCCGAGCGGGGCAGGGTGTGACATTTGTCACAGCCCGCGCCGCTTGGCGTGTTTCCATTCCGGGGCTTGCGCTCCGGAGTGGGCAGCCGGTTGCTATCATCGGCCGATCCTGACCCTGCGGTGTGCATGCCGCCACCGAATTGACTCCCCCATGTCCTTTACCGCCGAAACCTGTGTTGCCATGCATATCGGCGACCGCAAGGAGCAGCAGGACCGCGTCGCACTGTTCGGCCATCCCAAGCGCTCCGGGCTGGTGATGGCCGTGCTCGCGGACGGCATGGGCGGGCACAGCGGCGGGGCGATGGCGGCCGAGCAGGTGCTGATCCGCGCCCGGCAGAATTTCGAAACCTACGCGCCCCTGCACGAGACGCCGCGAGAGCTGCTCGGCAGCGTGATCGACGAAGCCCATGTCGTCATCAAGCTGACGCGCTTCACCAGCGAGCAGGACCCGCACAGCACGGCGGTGGTGTTCCTGCTGCAGCAGGGCAAGGCCTACTGGGCGCATTGTGGCGACTCGCGCATGTATCACTTCCGCGGAGCGCAAACGGTGTCACGCACGCGAGACCACTCGCTGGTCGGCGAGCTCGTGCGCAAGGGCCGCATCAGTGAGGAGGAGGCGCAGAACCATCCGCAGCGCAACGTGCTGCTGTCCTGCCTGGGCAGTGAACGCGAGCCGCGCATCGAGTATGGCTGCGAGGAGTCGCCCGTAGCGGGGGACTGCTTCCTGCTGTGCTCGGATGGGCTGTGGGGGCACTTCTCCGATTCCGAACTGGCGGCCACGCTGCAGGCGCTGCCGCCGCGCAGCGCCGCAGAGCGCCTGATCGCGACTGCCCGTGAGCGCTCGGGTGGGACCGGCGACAACATCTCGCTCGCGGTCATCAAGCTCGTACCCCCCGCCTGACGCCAGGCCGATGGCCCGCCCGCGGCGGCGTGTGGCTGGTGCGCGGCTTGCGCCCTCCCCGAATGACGGTAATATCGGTCCTGTGTCGGCCCCGATGCGCTTTGCGCGGGGCAGGGGGATCAGAACAAATCAAGATGCGGCCGACGCATTCGACTCAGTTCCGTCTTTAAAGCCCTATTGGAAGGAGTACGCCCATGCCTCTGGTCATCGGAGTGCCAACGGAGACACGCTCCGGCGAACGACGCCTGTCGGTCGTTCCGGATGTAGTCAAGAAGTACCTGGGACTTGGCGCCCGGGTTGTCATGCAGAAGGAGGCGGGCAAGGCGGCCCACTTCCGGGATGCGGATTTTGCGGACGTGACGTTCGTCGACAGCGCGGCGGAGGTGGCCGCTGCGGCCGACGTGCTGTTCTGTGTGCAGGCGCCCGACGCGCAGGTGCTCGCAGCGCTGAAGCCGGGCAGCGTGCTGTGCGGAATGCTGCAGCCGTGGGCGAGCGCCGAGCGCGTGCAGCAGCTGGTCGACGGCCAGATCACCGCATTCGCGCTGGAGCTGCTGCCGCGCATCTCGCGTGCGCAGAGCATGGACATCCTGTCCAGCCAGGGCGCGGTTGCCGGCTACGAGTGCGCGCTGATCGCAGCCGACCACTCGCCCAAGTTCTTCCCCATGCTGACCTACGCGGCCGGCTCCATCCGCCCGGCCAAGGTGCTGGTGATCGGCGCCGGGGTGGCCGGGCTGCAGGCCATTGCCACCGCGCGCCGCATCGGCGCCATGGTCGAGGCCTACGACGTGCGTCCCGAGACGCGCGAGCAGATCGAATCGCTCGGGGCCAAGTTCGTCGATACCGGGGTGTCGGCGGCGGGCAGTGGTGGCTACGCACGCGAGCTCACCGAGGAAGAGAAGGCCAAGCAGGCAGAGCGCCTGGCCAAGGCGGTGGCGCAGTGCGATGCGCTGATCACCACCGCGGCCATCCCGGGCAGGCAGGCGCCGAAGATCATCACCGCCGACATGATCGCGCGCATGAAGCCGGGCGCGGTGGTCGTGGACATGGCCGCCGAGACCGGGGGCAACGTCGAGGGCACGGTCGCGGGCGAGAAGGTGTGGATCAACGACGTGCTCGTGATCGGCCCGACCAACATCGCCAGCCGCATGCCGGTGCATGCCTCGGAGATGATCGCCAAGAATCTGTTCAACTTCATCTCGCCCTTCATCCAGGACGGTGCGCTCGCGCTCGACTGGGAGGACGAGGTCATGGCCGGAAGCTGCCTGACGCACGCGGGCGAGCTTCGCCACGCCGGCGTCAAGCAGGCGCTCGGACTGTAAGGAGGATCGCGTCATGGATGGTTTTACCGCGCTGTACATTTTTGCGCTGGCCGCGTTCACCGGTTACGAGGTGATCTCGCGCGTGCCGGTGATCCTGCACACCCCGCTGATGTCGGGTTCGAACTTCGTGCATGGTGTGGTGCTGATCGGCGCCATGGTGGCGCTCGGCCATGCCGACCCGGAGAGTCCGCTGCAGTTGCTGATCGGCTTTTTCGCGGTGTTCCTCGGTGCGGCCAACGCGGCCGGTGGCTACATCGTCACCGAGCGCATGCTGGGCATGTTCAAGGCCGGTGGCCGCAAGCAGGGGGGTGAGCAATGAGCGGGAACTGGTTCGTGAGCATGGCGTACTTCATCGCCGCCGTTGTGTTCATCTTCGGCCTGAAGGCCATGGCCTCGCCGGTGACGGCCCGCAAGGGGGTGGTCTGGGCGGGGTACGCGATGATCGGCGCCACGGTGGCGACCTTCTTCATGCCCGACCTGCACAACGTCGGCCTGATGGTGCTGGCGATCGTGCTCGGGGGCGGTGCCGCCTGGTACAGCGGCAAGGTGGTCAAGATGACCGACATGCCGCAGATGGTCGCGATCTACAACGGCATGGGCGGTGGTGCCGCGGCGGGCATTGCGGCGATCGAGCTGGTGCGCGGAGTGCCGCACGACAGCGTCACCTCCACGCTGCTCGCGTTGGGTGCGGTGATCGGTGCGGTGGCGTTCTCGGGCTCGTGCGTGGCGTTTGCCAAGCTGCAGGGGCTGATGAACAAGGCGATCCGTCTGCCGGGGCAGAACAACATCAACTTCCTGCTCTCGGTCATCACTATCGGCATCGGCCTCACGGTGGCGTACTCGGCACATCCGGGCGGCTTCGAGATCTTCCTGTTCTTTGCGCTCGCGCTCGCGCTCGGCGTGGTGCTGGTGATGCCGATCGGCGGCGCCGACATGCCGGTGGTGATCTCGCTGCTGAACGCCTTCACGGGCCTGGCGGTGGGCTTCAAGGGCTTCGTGATCGGGAATCCGGCGCTGATTGTGGCGGGCATCGTGGTGGGCGCCTCGGGCATGCTGCTCACCCAGCTCATGGCCAAGGCGATGAACCGCCCGATCAGGAACATCATCTTCGCCCCCATCACGGGTGCCGCGGCCGAAGGTGGCGAGACGGTCGAGGGCACGATGCGCGAGCTCTCGGCGATGGATGCGGCGGCGCTGATGCGCTACGGGCAGAAGGTCATCATCGTGCCGGGCTACGGCATGGCGGTGGCCGGTGCCCAGCACAAGGTGTGGGAGATGGCGCAGTTGCTCGAAGAGGGCGGTGTCGAGGTGAGCTTCGCGATCCACCCGGTCGCGGGCCGCATGCCGGGCCACATGAACGTGCTGCTGGCCGAAGCGGGCGTGCCCTACGACAAGATCTTCGACCTCGACGAGATCAACAACGACTTCGCGCAGGCCGACGTGGCCCTGGTGATCGGCGCCAACGACGTGGTGAACCCGGTCGCGCGCACCGACAAGTCGAGCCCGATCTACGGCATGCCGATCCTCAATGCGGACATGGCGCAGAACGTCATCGTGGTCAAGCGCGGCAAGGGGGCGGGCTACTCGGGCATCGAGAATGCGCTGTTCTACAAGGACAACTGCCGCATGCTCTACGGCAGCGCGCAGGAAGCGATCGGCGAGGTCATCCAGCACGTGAAGTCGATGGAAGCATGATTTCCTCCCCGCTGCCGGCCGCTGGGCCGGCAGATTCGACTCAAGTCGGAACCGCATCGGGCCGTGAACGGAAGCAGTCTGTTTCCGGGAGCGGTCCGATGCGTTTTGTGCGCGCACTGTCTGGCGTGGTGCTGGCATTCACGCTCGCCATGGCGGAGGCTCAGATGCCGCAGGTCGTGCCGGACGCTGCGCCTGCACAGCCGGCGGGCGTGGACGCAGCACCGGCTCCGGGTGCCAGGACGGTGCCGGAGTGGCGCAGGACCGATGGCTATCCCTTCCCGGCGCGTGCAGACGTCACGCGACGCCTGCAGTTCGTGGCGCAGGCGATGCAGCTGCGCGAGTATTGCGCGGACGCCACGGTGGCCAATGATTTCGTGCGTGCGCAGTTGCAGCGCTTCAGCAGCATGACCGGGCGTGAAGAGAATTGCCGGACCCTGCTCGACTACTGAGCGTGCCGTCCGCCGGGGAGCGCGAAGTACCGGGCATCGACCGGCGGCCCGAACAGCGGGCCCTGCTGCAGATGACAGCCAAGCGCCACGAGGAAGGCCTGCTGCCCCGGATCCTCCACGCCGCGTGCATGCACCTCGAGGCCGAGGGCGCCCGCCATTGCGCCGATCGCCTCGACCGTCGCCTCGCTGTCCTCATCCTTGCCGACGCCACGAATGATCCCGGGGTCCAGCTTTAGCGCGTGCACCGCCGAGCGGCGCAGCCGGGGAACGGAGGACAGCCCAGCGCCGAAGCCGTCGATCGCCAGGCGAACGCCGATGGATCGTAGTTCGCGCAGGGTTTCCGAGATGCGTGGGTTGTCCAGCTCGAGCACCTGTTCGGGGAGGTCGAGCTCCAGCAGGCGGGGTGCGAGGCCGGATGCCTGCAGGGTCGTGCGCACCTCTTCGGTGAGGCCGGGCGCCAGCAGGCGCTCGATGGAGAGATTCACCGTCACCCGGATACCGGTACTGCTGGCAGGCCAGCGATGTGCGGCCTGGCATGCGCTCGACAGCGCCCAGGTGTCCAGCGCGATGCGCAGGTCGGGGTTGCCGATGGTGTCGTCGAAACGCTGGAAGGGCAGCAGCCCGCGTTCGGGATGCTGCCAGCGCAGCAGGGCTTCGCCGCCGAAGAGCTTCCCTGTGCGCGCATCGACCAGGGGCTGGAACTGCAGCACCAGCTCATCGTGCGCGAGTGCCTCCGTGAGGCCCTTTTCCAGCCATTCGAGGTCGAACCCGGCGTCCAGCGGATTCAGATAGGCGCCGCTGCGTGCACCGCCAACACGGCGCGCATGCACCAGCGTGCTGCGCGCCTGGCGCATGCGCTGATCGAGTTCCTGCGGGCTGTGCGAGGCCTCAGGCGCCGCGTGCGCGTGCGGCGCGGCGAGGACGATCGCATGCAGCCCGGGGCGCAGTCTGGGGGCGGCAATGAAGTTCAGCGCGTGCGCTTGCCCATCCGGGCGGGCGAAGGCGAGCGTGCCGCGCCGCTCGCCCTCGATCAGGAGTCGCCGCCGTGCCTCGAGAAACGCCGCTTCGGAGGGGAACAGCGCAGCGAGCGGGCGGGCGACGACCTCGCGGTAGTCACGCCCGAGCAGGCGGCAGGCGGCGCTGTTGGCGTCGAGCACGAGATCGTCGCCGGTGATCAGGAGGCCTTCGTCGATCAGCTCGAGCAACGCGAGATATACGCCGGCCTCTGCGCCCTCGGAGAGGTCCGGTAGAAAGGGTTCGATGCTCGCGCCGGGCACATCCTGCGCGGGCAGGGCAGCGGGTGCAAGCGGGTTGGGGCGGCGTCCGGGGAGGGTCACGGCTGGGCTGGGCAATGAAGTCGAGAGGCCGGCCGTGGTTCGGCCGGTGCGCGGTAAGGGAAGCTTAATCCTGTGCGCTCCGTGCCCGTGGGCGGAATAGGCGGCGTGCTGCCGCCTATTTCCGGCCCAGACCGCCGAGCAGGACCGCGATCGGGCGCTGCCCGCGGCGGGCGGGTTCGGGCTGTGCGCCCGCGGCCAGGCCCGCCATGCCGGCCTCGGCGGAAACAGCGACTGGTGGCTGGGCCGGTTCGTAGGGTTTGCTGAAGTCGAACCCGTCTGCGGCCACGTGGCCACGGCCGCCGCGGCGCTGTCGTGCGCGCGCCTCGCCGGAGGCGCCGTCCTGCCGGCCTTTGCCCTCGCTGACCGGCGCCGTTCTCGTCGCGCGCGGGGACCTCTCGGGGGCTGCAGTGTCCTGGTCGACGCCGGAACGGCGGTGGCGGCCGGTGCGGCTGCCGGCCTCGAAGAACTCGGGCTCCGGATCGAAGCCGGGGACGGGCTCCTGCGGGATCTCGAGCTTGATCAGCTTCTGGATGTCCGCGAGGCGGTGCTTTTCCTCCGCGCACACAAGCGAGATCGCGTTGCCCTGGTGGCCGGCGCGGCCGGTGCGGCCGATGCGGTGTACGTAGTCTTCTGCCGTATGCGGGAGTTCGAAGTTGATGACGTAGGGCAGCTCATCGATATCGATGCCGCGTGCCGCCACGTCGGTCGCGACCAGCACGCGCAGCTTGCCGCTCTTGAAGGCTTCGAGCGTCTCGGTGCGCTGCTGCTGGCCCTTGTCGCCATGGATGGCATCGGCGGAGACGCCGTGGCGCTCGAGAAAGTGCGCGAGGCGGCCGCAGGCGAGCTTGGTGTCGACGAACACCAGCGCCTGAGTGTCGGGCTTGTGGCGCAGCAGGTGGGCGAGCAGGTTGCGCTTCATGCCCGAGGACACCGGATGCACGACGTGGGTGATCGTTTCCGACACCATGTTGCGGCGCGCGACCTCGATCAGCTGCGGGTTCTTCAGCATCTGGTCGGCGAGCTTCTTGATCTCGTCCGAGAAGGTGGCCGAGAACAGCAGGCTCTGGCGGTTGGCGGGCAGCAGGGCGAGGATGCGCTTGATGTCGGGGATGAAGCCCATGTCCAGCATGCGATCGGCTTCGTCCAGGACCAGCACTTCGACCTGGGACAGGTTGATGGACTTCTGTTCGACGTGGTCGAGCAGCCGTCCCGGGGTGGCGATGACGACCTCGATGCCGCGGCGCAGCTCTGCTTGCTGGGGGCGGATGTCAACGCCGCCATAGACGCACACCGAGCGCAGTGGCAGGTGCTTGCTGTAGGTCTTGACCGACTCGTATACCTGCATCGCAAGTTCGCGCGTGGGGGCGAGGATCAGCGCGCGGGTCTGGTGCCGGGCAGGAGAGGTGCTGGTGCTGGCGTGGCGCGCGATGCGATGCAGCAGCGGCAGCGTGAAGCCGGCCGTCTTGCCGGTGCCGGTCTGAGCGCCGCCCATGACGTCGTGGCCGGCGATGACGGTGGGGATGGCCTGGCGCTGGATCGGCGTGGGCTCGGTGTAGCCAGCGTCCGTGACGGCCTGAAGCAGTTCGGGAATGAGGCCGAGATCGGCAAAGCTCATGGGTACCTTCGGGGCGTGGGCGATCGCAAATGCTTCGCCGTTGTGATAAAGCGCGGATTATACACGCGGCAAAAAACCTTTACCCGCCAAGGGGTTTGCCAGTTTCCCGGAAGAGGCGGGCCGGGGCGGGTGAGCTCGCGCTCAGCGCTTGAGGGTGAGGAAGGCGGTGACTTCCTCGCGGTCGTGGTACAGGTGCTTGATGCGCAGGTCGAAGGGGCCGACGCTGGCGAGGCGCTTGCGGATCAACTCGCGGCACTGTTCGACCGCCTCGAGCCGGCGCTTCATCGGTAGCTTGAGGTTGAAAATCGTGTAGCGGCAGCGGCCGGTGGCGACCCATTCGGCCATCAGCGAGGCGATGCGCGAGGGTTGCTCGACCATGTCGCATACCATCCAGTCCACCGGGCGCGGCGGGCGCCAGGTGAAGCCGTCGGCGCGCAGGTGCTCGACCATCTCGGTGGCCATGACGGCGTCGCGCAGCGGGCCGTTGTCGATCGCGGTCACGCGCAGCCCGCGATGCACCAGCTGCCAGGTCCAGCCGCCGGGCGCTGCGCCCAGGTCTACCGCGCGCTGGCCGGCGCGCAGGATGCTGTCGCGTTCGCTGTCGTCGAGCAGGGTCATGAAGGCCTCGGCGAGCTTCATCGTCGATCGGCTCGGTGCGTTCGACGGCATGCGCAGGCGCGGCACGCCCATCGCCCACGTCGAGCACTGCCCCGGCTGGCCGGCGGCCAGCCATGCGGTGGTGGCGCTGGTGAACATCACATGCAGCACGGGCAGGCCAGTGCGGCTGGTGCGCAGGCAGCCCGATTTCTCCAGCGCCTGCGTGAGCGGTTCGGTGAAGCGCTTGCAGAAGCCGGAGCGCTGCTTGGCTTCGTCGGTGTCGGGGGTGTCCAGCACGACGCCGGAGAAGCGCTGGCCACTTGCCTTGACCGCCGCGATGATCGGCGTGGCGCGGTCGCGTTCGGGCAGGTCGTCGATGCGTGCGAACCAGGGGAGGAGTTGGCGCGCGAATACCGAGCGACGCCAGTCCGTGGCGGTGCCGAAATCTCCCAGCGGGGTGGGCTCGAAGGTATCGAACACTGCGTAGGCGGCATCGGGATCGGCGCGGACGTATCCGATCAGGCCCGCTTCGGCAGCGAGATCGTCGAGCTCGCCGGCGAGCTCCTTCTCGAAGCCGGCGCGGCAATAGCCGATGAGGCCGGCGCATTGCAGGCCGGAGGCGGGGGTGTGCTGGTTCATGATGGGGGCGCCTGAACGCGGCGGACTGATTGGATGTGGCCGGCCTTGCCGGAGTGCCAGGCTGGCAGTTCCGGATGATAAGCCGCCGCGGGCGCGATGGCGAGGATAGGGGCGTGCGGGATACGGGCGCGCAGGATGCGGGCGGACATCCCGCAGGGGTGCGTCGGCTGGCTCAGCCGGCGTCCGAGGGCGGAGGCGTCTTCACGGGCGTGCCGTCCGGGAGCAGGCGTGAGGGCACGACCTCGAGCTTGTGCTCCATCATGTAGTCGTTCATGTCGCGCCATCCGGCGAAGATCGCGGCCTTGTCGGCGCTGCCGTTGAGCGCATAGCAGTCTTCCAGGGACCGTCCTGCGTGCCTGCATGCGCTGCCGATGGCGCGGCCCTCGGCTTCGGCACGGGCTGCGTCCCGCGACGGATTGGGCAGTTCGAGCAATTCGGCGACCTGATCGCAACCCGACAGCAGAGGCAGCAGGGCGAACAGGAGGACGCGCAGGAAGGCGGGAGCGGGGGGGCGCGAAGTAGAGCGGCGCATGGCGGGCAGGTTCGGAGACGGAGTCTTGATCTTATCGACGCGTGAGGCTGGATTCTGAAGCACTTTTACAATTCGTGGTGTAGCGGAGAACTATAATTCGGCGCGTTACCGGGCCGTCGGCCCGGCGCTTGTGCAGGCCAGTCAAACTCATGCTCAACCTCCGTATCAGGGGTGTATTCGCGGGGCTCGCGGCGGGGCTCGCGGTCATCGCACCCCAGGCTGCTACCGCGGCGCCGCAGCAGATCGAACTCTTCCACCGTTTGCCCACTTCCAAGGCCGCGGCGCTCGAGGCGCTTGTCGAGCGCTTCAATGCGCAGGCCAAGGGATATCGGGTGGTGGTCCGTTCCGGGGAATGGAAATCCAGCGCGGCGCACATGCTGATCCTCGAGGGTGACGACGAGGAGTCGTTCGTTGCGGGCAAGCCCCGCTTCAAACCGCTGCACGAACTGATGAAGCAGAATGGCCGGGCACTGCAGACCCTGCGCCCGCCGGCGATGATGACGCGCACGCCGGTCGACGCGAAGGGGCGGTTGCTCGCCCTGCCAATCGGTCTGTCTACGCCCGTGCTGTATCTGAACCGTGATGCGTTGCGTCGCGCCGGCATGAACCCGGAGACCACCCGCATCGACACCTGGCAGGCGTTGCAGGACACGCTCGGTCGCCTGGCCGACACCGGCCATGCCTGCCCTTACACGGTGGCCGAGCCCGGGCGGGTGATGGTCGAGAATCTCAGCGCCTGGCACAACGAGCCGGTGGCGATGCAGCAGGGCAAGCAGGTCGTGCCACGCTTCAACGGGATGTTCCAGGTCAAGCACGTGGCGATGATGGCGAGTTGGACGCGTGCGCGCTATCTCCATATGTTCGACCAGCAGGCGGAAGCCGAGCGCCGCTTTGGGGAGGGCGAATGCGCGGTGATCGCGGCGCCGTCCGCGAGCTGGGTTGATTTTCGCCGTACCGGCAAGGTCGACGTCGGGGTGGCCCGACTGCCCTACCATGACGACTTCCCTGGCGCGCCGCAGAATACCGTGGCAGACGGCCCGGCATTGTGGGTGTCGGCCGGGAAGAAGGCTGCCGAGTACAAGGCGGTGGCGAGCTTCGTCAGCTTCTGGCTCGAGCCTGCCAATCAGGTCGCCTGGCAGCGCGGCACCGGGTATCTGCCGCTGAATCGTGCCGGGCTGCTCGCATCGCGCAGCGAACTGCTTGGAGACGACCTCGAGAATGTGCAGGTCGCGGTCGACCAGCTCGGTAACAAGCCCCCGACACCACAGTCTTCGGCGCAACCGGTGGTAGAGCGGCAGAAGGTCCGCCGCATCCTGGACGAGGAACTGGCCGGCGTGTGGGCCGATGAGAAGGCAGCCAAGGAGGCGCTGGACAATGCCGTCACGCGCGCGTTGAAGGAGTAGTCGCACGGCTGCGCATCCTCCACGAGTGCGGGTACTGGCAAGGCTGCGGCCGGCTTGACGCCGGGCGCGGCCGCCCCATACCATCGCCGCTTTTCCAGCGAGCGTCACCGCCTTGTCAGTCAAGCAGCTTTTCGCGCCGATCGCCGCCGACATGCAGGCGGTGGATGCGGTCATCCGCCTTCGGCTGCATTCGGACGTGGCGCTGATCCGCACGGTCGCCGAGTACATCGTGCAAAGCGGCGGCAAGCGACTCCGCCCCGCGCTCGTGCTCTACACCGCGGGCGCGCTGGGCTACCGGGGTACGCATCATCACGAGCTTGCTGCGGTGGTGGAGTTCATCCATACCGCGACGCTGCTGCACGACGACGTGGTCGACGAATCCGATCTGCGCCGCGGCAATCCGACGGCCAACGCCCGTTTCAGCAACGCCGCCGCGGTATTCGTCGGCGATTTCCTGTACTCGCGTGCATTCCAGATGATGGTCCGTGTAGACAGCATGCGCGTCATGCGCGTGCTCGCCGAGGCTACCAACGTGATCGCCGAAGGCGAAGTGCTGCAGATGCTCAACTGCCACAATGCCGACGTGCGGATCGACGACTACCTGCGCGTCATTCGCTACAAGACGGCGAAGCTCTTCGAGGCCGCGGCTCGTCTGGGCGGCATCGTGGGCGGTGCGGATGAGGCGCTCGAAGCGCGCCTGGCGGCTTTCGGCATGCATCTTGGCACAGCCTTCCAACTCATCGACGACGTGCTCGACTACTCGGCCGACGAGGCCGACACCGGAAAGCACCTGGGTGACGACCTCGCCGAGGGCAAGCCGACGCTGCCGCTGATCCACGTCATGCAGCACGGCTCTCCTGCGCAGTCTGCGCTGGTGCGCAGCGCCATCGAAAATGGCGGGCGCGAGGACTTCGCTGCGGTCCTCGCCGCCATCCAGGACACCGGAGCCCTGGACGAGACGCGCCGCTACGCCGAGGCCGAGGCTGCGCTCGCAATCGAAGCGATATCGGGGCTTCCCCCTTCCAATTTCAAGGATGCATTGCTACAATTATCGGACTTTGCAGTTCGGCGAAATCACTGATATAGTTCAGGGCTTCGCAGGGCAGCAAGGCCTGCAACAAAAAGTGTCGGGGAATAGCTCAGCCTGGTAGAGCACTGCGTTCGGGACGCAGGGGCCGGAGGTTCGAATCCTCTTTCCCCGACCATAAATTCCCGTGAAAAAACCGCCACTTAGGCGGTTTTTTTATGTCAACCGTTAGCAACGGTTTTCCGATGTTTTCAGGTGTTCACTCCGTCAACACTCCGTCAACGATTCGATGGCGCGGGTTTGATGGGGGTAGGGTGGGCTCCACTGCCTGACATCTGTTGCCACGTTCAGTCCAAGCGACTCCTCCCTCTTTGGTGAATCGAAGAAAGTCGTCCCTCTCATGCAGATCTAGCCGGTTTCTTCCTTCTACTAGAACGGAAGAAAAATCATACGCTTGCGTTTGACAACGGCTGCTAGCTTGTGACAGCATCATTTTGTGGCTGAGCACATTTACCCCCTCTTGCTGATTTTCATGCTGATCGCTGGCTTGTCGGTTATGCGGAACGTCGACAACTGGTGTTGCGCGGGCGCGGGGAAGGAGATCAGGGAGAGGTGGTGGATCGTGCCCGCGCTCATCGTGATGGGTTTGTTGTTGGTTTTTGCTGGGAACACCGAGTCCCACGAGCTGCTCGGCTTGATGATCGTTTTTGTGTCGGTCCTGTCTTTTTTGAGTCTTGCTGTTTGCGCGGCTGTGGGCAGCGGATGTGTTCCAGGCTACGACTTAATCAGCGTTTTTTCCGCGGGCTTTGAGGCAGCCTCTGCCGAGCCTCGCGCTCCAACTGACCCCCCGCGCACCGCTGGTCGCGCAGGCAGGGGCACACCCACTTTGGTGCGCAGGGTGTAGTGCTCTCCGGGCGCTCGCGCGCCCCTTCCTGAGCTGACCTAGTAGCGCTAGCACCTATTCGAAATGAATAGGTGATTTGTGAGAAATGAAGTTGAGACCATCGGCCCGGCGGATCTCGCGGCCATCCTGCATGTTTCTAAATCGTTGATTTATAAGGCGGCGAATGGGCATTCGCCGCTCTTGTTGCCGCCCAGGATAATATTGCCTGGCTCAAATCGGCTGCTTTGGATAAGAGCAGATGTTCTTGAGTGGCTGTGTGCCCATCGTCAGCAGAGCCAGGAGTCTAAGTCTGAGCCTGTGCTTGAGGCTGCTCCCGCTCTTCGCCGTCGCGGGCGACCACGAAAGGAGGAGTCGGTAGCGCGCGCGCGGGGTGCAGCGTGAAGCCCCGGCGGAGCGCGTCCCAGGTGGGGGGTGGAGCAGCTGAATTTTGGGATGATGAACTCCAGCTTTTTGCAACCGGCATTGTTCGAGCAGCAGTGCAGAAGCTGCTTCTCGCGCGCTCAACAAAAGCGGAACTCGAGGCTTGGAGAACCCTTGAGTCTGAGCTGAGCAGGCGGCTGATCGAGCAGCTTGGCTGTGATGCAGAGGTCATACTTTTCCAGGTTCGGCTTGAGCGTGAGCGTCGGAAATCGGCCAGGGGGAAATTATGACCCCGGGCCCGGCTCCACGGTTTCTCCCCGCCCCCCTGATCAACGCACGTGCCGCGGTGATGAATCCCCTGTTCTGCCAGGACCTTTCACGGACTGCGCGCAAAGCGCTTTTTGGGGTACTTTCGTTCTACACGCTCGGCCGTCCGGACAAGCCCGTGTTCGCCTTTCGGGACACGCTGCTGGCGGAAACCTTCCTTGATAGCCGCTCCACGCTTTTTCGCGGCCTCCAGGAAGCCGAAGACAAGGGCTACATCCGTCGGGAGCAAGTCCGCACGTGGGGCCGCCGCTGCTACGGGCAGTTCAGTCGAAGCCACATCTATTTTCTTGACAAAGCGCTCGTGATGCTCGGACTGGCAGATCCTCGACCGATCTCGACCACGCCTGCCGCAACGCAGGACTCCTCGATTGAGGAGGACGAACAGGACACGGGCGTTGATGTATTCGATGACTCGCTTCACCAGGCCGAAATCATCGAGGCGTGGGAGGACGGTCGCGCCGACTGGGAGGATGACGAAACAGGCTGGGAGGCGGACACGGCCCCCTGGGAGCCCACGGCCGTCGATTCATGCCCCACTTATCCACAGGCGCCGTGTCTCGTGGTGAGACACGGTATACAAGAGAGTGAACCTACCCTTGATCTACAGCTAAAAGGACAGCTTCCCACGCGCGAGTCCCTGCCCGACCCGTCGTCGCTGAAGGATTCTTCTGAAAACATCGATCCCCACACCCGTCTACCCCACGACGTGACGCCACTCATGAAGCTTGGTGTCTCCAAGACGCTGATCTGCACACTGATGGCCTACGCCAAGCGCCAGGGTCAGCAAGGGGCTCTCGGCGCAGCAGTGAAGCTCTTTTGGAAGCACATCGAGGACCTGAGAGGCCGATCGGTCTTTGCCTACCTGCGCAGAATCCTCAGCCAGAAACGCGACTACGCCTACCTGCTCAAGCAGCAGGCGGCGAGCGCGATCGACGGCATACTCACCCCCTCAGCCATGAAGCGACTGGCCGAGAAGCTGGCGGTGCTGCTTGCACGTGGGGATGGTTTCCAGGTCCGTAACGCCGAAGGCCAAGCGATCGGGACGCTGCGCGCGAACGGTGAAACCGGATACGTCGAAGGGTTTGATCCGAAGCGCGGCCGCGTTGCGATGCCGGCTAACCTGCGCTTCATGCAGGCGGTGGAAGAGGGGCGCTTGCATCTGCGCCAGTGCTGAGCAGGGGTACGTAAAATGAAATTCAGAACTCTTGATGTAGTTTCAACCATCCAAGCGCTGCCCGAGCAGCGGGTGGGTCTCGGCCAGGTCGGAGCTGTGGTCGAGGAGCTCGATCATGACCACGTTCTCGTTGAGTTTGCCGATTTGAAGGGTGTCGCCTTCGCGATTACCCCCATCCCTGTGGGGCTGCTGATCAAGCTGAGCTTCTCTCCCGAGATTGCCAGACAAGAAAAAAAGCCGGCGAGGGCGGTTGAGCGCTTCTCGCCGGCGAGCCTGTCATCAGGCCTTGACGTAGATTGGGAAGGCTCGGATCCCGCACTGGCGAGCCCAGAGCCGGCGTCCGTTCTTCAAAGTGATGTACGGCCTGAATATGAGCTTCACCCCGTCAGGGATGGGGAGAGGCAACTTACCCTGTGTCGACATGCATCACGCACCTCCTTTCCAAGCGAAGGATTGCCCGGCGGAGCGATGCAGGATAGACTCGTAAGTCGCCAAACCGCAGAGTCATCTGCACACCCCGCGCGCAACGTGTCGCTGGTCACGCTGCATTTCGGGAGTTCAAACGGTCACGGTCTTCGACCCCGTGGCCGTTTGTTTTTGTTACTGCGAGGCTGATCCCCAGCCGTCGAAAACCGCGTCTTGCAGAACGTGTTCCCGCACGCGTACCTGGTGCCTTCGAAGAAAATCGTGTCGGCCTAGCTTGCGTTGTAGTTGGCCTACGACGAGTCCCGGATGCACGTTGATGTTGAGCGCGAATTGCAGAACCTTCCTCTCCGAGAAATAGGGCTGGACCTGCAAAACGAAGGCATCAAGTTGTTCAGTAGGAACGCAGAATGCGGAACCCGCGTTGTTAGCGCGAATTTCGCACTCTTCGGTGCTCTCTGCCGAACCACCTATGTCGGAGTCGATGAAAGCCTCATCGCTGGCCTTGCCATCCTCGCGAAGAATGTGTTCGATCTCGTGTCTCAGGACGAACCAGAAGTTGTCGACCCGGTCGAACCGGAGCGTCATGCCGATGACCGGACGCTCCTTATCTAGCCAGAAGGCAGCTCCATCGATTTTGGTTCCAGGCACGGCCTCAACGAAAATCAGCCGTACTCCAGCCTCTGCCAAGATATGACTGACATGTCTCGTGCTCTCTGGCTCAGCCCGGAGCGTTTTGAGCTTCTCGACGGCGACTCGTAGCTTCTCTTCCGAGTAGATCTCCACATCTAGCCTTTCCGCCAGCGCCCTGACCCGAAAAAGCCAAGCTTGCTGAAGGTTCGTGGCATCAAGGTGTGCATGCGTCTTCTTGGCGAAATGAAGGAGCTTTGGTTCGGCGTTGATGTCCTTGAGGCAAAAAAAATCGCAAAAACGACGCTCGAGAACATCGAGGTTTTCGCTCGCCTGAACCCATCCGCGCTTGAGTATCTCGCGGACAGGAAACCGGCTGTAGAGCGCTGCCTTCCGGGAAACGCTGTTGTCGTCGATCTTGATTTTGGAGAGCTGATAGTGGTTCTCCAGCGAAAGCCAGTATTCAGCCGACGTCCCAAACGCATCAGCGAGACCCCTTGCTGTTTCGGGGGTGATTGCACGCTTGCCTGAGATGAGCTCACTGATGAGACGGGGCGGACGCCCCATGATGTCGGCTAGCTCCTGCTGGCTCCAGCCGCGCTCCTCTAACTCTTCGCGCAGAAACTCTCCTGGCGGGAATACCTCCGCTGGCGTTCGTGCATTCATGACTGCTCCCCCCGCTTAGTGATAATCGACGATTTCGATGATGCCGACGACCTTGCAAGGGTGATTTCCCCTGATCTCTAACACTAACCTCCACTTCTTGTTCAACCGGATCGAGTGCTGTCCTTCTCGGTCGCCCTTGAGCTTCTCGAAATGGAGAGACTTCAGCGCATAGAAGTCTCGTTCGTCGAGGAAGCTTCTAATCTGCTGCATCCGTTTCCTGTATGCGCTCACGACTTCTTGTGAGAGCCCGGCGGTGAACTGAGCGTCGGTTTCGAGTCGGTCAAGGTCATCGTCGTCGAACTCTACTTCCATGGTGGAATGTACTCTTTGTGTTGTTAGAGGTCAATGACCAAAATTACACATGGTGTAAAGATGGGTTGTTCGCATTATACATGCTGTCGTCGATTGCTCCGGACACCCTGGGGTTACGGTGGAAACCGCGTAGCTGCGCCTGGCTGCTAGCTGCCAGCTCGTTCCAGATTCAACGCGAGCAGCCTGCGAAGGATCTCGTCATCGGGCATTTCAGGCGTGTAGTCCGTCCAGCCGTAGGCTGCAGCGACAGCGACATCCAGCGTTTTATGTGCGCGATCAAGCCAGGCCGGGCGAAGGTTGTAGAGGTTCGTCAGCGTGCGCTTCTTCAGCTCGGCCTCGTGGCCAGGTTTCGGAATGATCCGGTCAGGGTAGCCCGGCACGACTTCCGGGATGCGATCGACCCATTCAGCCGGGTTCAGCCAGTTCTCTCGCAACTCGTTGAGCCGGCGGGCAGCGGCGGCGATCGCTTCAGCCTGGGGGCCGGTCGGGGCGCCTGCGGCCGTGTCGGCGGGCGTCATGCCTGCGGGGAAGGGGAACGTCTCGAAGGTCGTCGTGGGCGTGTAGCGCGGCCGATCCTCAAGACTGGTGCCGAGGCGAAGGGCCCAGAGCTCGTGGAAGCGTGAGTGCAGAATCCCGAACGTAGAATCATCTGTGCGAGCAACTACGATAAGAGCTTGGTCGGGGCAAACCGCCTTGTCGAGCCAGACAAAGAAGCGATGCTTCGAGTGGGCGATCGTTGCGATGTATCTGGGCAGGTTCGCTAACGCTAGCCGCATAGCTGGACGCGCTTCGGCGTGCCGCCACCAGTAGCGGCGGTAGGACTCTCGGTTGTTCTGCAGCCGTTCCGGTTTGACGACGGTCTCAGCGTAGGAAAAAGGCGCCTCGTAGAGTGAAGCGTCCTCCTCGGTAATGTCTGTGCCGTAATCGATTATCCATCCGTCGCTGGCGCGGCCGGCTAGCATCAAGCCGTTTGACCAGCGGCGCACCACATCGGAGTTCGGCTTTCCGTTTGGGTTTGGCAACACCAGCCACTGTCGTGCGAGCGCGCCATCGATATTGAATGACGCCTTTTTGGAAGTGCCCTGAAAACTGGCTCCCCGGTTCTCTGCGAGAAGCCGTGCTTGTGTCACGTCGATTCCCGCGGGGGTGAGGTCAGCATTGATTCCGCTCACGGGCGCTCCGTCGAGCATAGGCCCGCGACCTGGCCGAGCGGAGGTGCGAGTGTAGGCGACCAACGAAACTCGAACCGCAGCTCCATCGTTGACCCACGGCTCGTCACTCCAAGCCTCGAAGATCCGTGTCGATGCCCCGATTCTCTCCAGTACTCGCCTATTCATCCCGCCTCTGATCGAGTTGGTGGCAACTAGGCCAACTGCATCACAGTTGCCGACCTCGACCGCTGCCCGAGCTTTCTCGAACCAGTAAGTCACAAGGTCAGCGCCACCAGGAACGCGGCCCTCAAAGCGACTTCGGAGTCCGTCGGTGTAACTGCTTCCGAGCTCACCACGCATGACGGAGCCTCCCAGAAACGGCGGGTTCCCTACTATTGCATCCACCACCGGCCACTCGGCCTCGCTCCCGTCTTCGTTCAGTAGCGCGTCCCGGTTTTCGATGTGATCCAGGCGTGCGAGGATCGGGTTTCTCCGGCAGTCGTAGCCGTGCTTGAGCATCCATTGAATCTCGCCGATCCAGACCGTCACCCGGGCGAGCTCGGCGGCGTAGGCGTTGATCTCGATGCCGCGCACGTTGTCGGGACTGGTCTCGATGGTCAGCTGGCGGTGCAGGCCCAGCGCTTCTGCATCCAGGTTGGCGCGGTGCTCGAGGTCCTTCAGCGCGCGCAGGGCGAGATACAGGAAGTTGCCGGAGCCGCAGGCGGGATCGAGGACACGGAAGTTCTTCAGCCGCTCCAGGTAGCCTAGAAAAAGCGCCTGTGCTTCCTGTTCGGCCTTTTGCGAGCCCTTTCCTCCAGCGTGGTACTTCTCGACCAGCGGGGCGATCCTGGCCTTGGCGGCTTCCCATTCGCGTTCGAGCGGTTCGACGATGACCGGCTTCACGAGCTTCATGATTGTGGTCGGATCGGTGTAGTTCGCCCCAAGCGGGGCGCGCACCTTCGGATCAAGGCCGCGTTCGAACAAGGTGCCGAGGATCGAGGGCTCGATCGCGCTCCAGTCCATGCGGCTTGCGGCGAGCAGGGCGCCGATCTCTTCAGGGGCGAGTTCGAGCACCTCCACGTGCTCGAACAATCCTCCGTTGAAATAGGCGATGTCTTCCAGGAGGAAATCGCCGCCCTTGCGCATCGCTTGGAACATCTCCGCCATCGACACCGCGAGCTTGGCCGGGTCGCCCTGGCGCTTCGCGATGACGCGCTCGAAGAGTTTCTTCGGCAGCAGGCCGATGTCCTCCGCGAACATGCAGAACAGGCACTGGATGAGGAAGTGCGCGATCTTCGCGGGATCGTGCCCGCGCTCGGTCATGGACTGCGCGACGTCAGCGAAGCGGCCGGCGGCATCCTTGGTGATGTCGAGCACCGTGCGGCCGGGCCTGAACTTCTCCGGATCGGTGAACAGCCAGCGCAGCCGCTGCAGGTTCTCCGGTGTGCCGATGTCCTCGAGGCGGATCGTGTAGGTCTCGCTTGGCGTGCCGGTGAAGTGGGTGTGGATCTGGGTGATCTCGCGATTGCTGACGACCAGCAGCGGCGGGTTGTCGAGGGCGAGGGCGTAGGTCATGAGCTGGCGTAAGGCGCCGGACAGGTCACCGCCAGGGCCTTTGTTCTCCCAGCCGAAGTGTCCGCGCTTCCAGACGTCTGCCCAGCCATGGCCCGCGCCGGTTCGGGTAGCGCCGCGCTCGAAGCAGTAGGTGTCGGGGTCGTTAGGCGGCTCCACGCCGAGCACGCTGCAGAGGTCGAGGAAGAAGGCTTGTGAGCCGGCACGCTCGGAGAGCGGGTTGTCCTTCCACTTGGTGATGAACTGGGCTGGGGTCATGTCGGGCGAGTCGGTTGGCATTCAGCAAGCATGATTGTAGGGGAAACACACAGGCTGATTGTGCGCTCGGGCGTTTTTCGGACGTCGGACGTCCAATCCTCGACGGGGCTCTGAAAAATATTTCGCAGAGAGGGTCTTCGTTTTTGAAACGTGTGGAAAATTAAATTGAAGGGGTGCTCTTGCCCCGGGATCTCAGTTCAAAGGAGAAGTAGAAAATGGCAATTCGGTTGAAATTGAGCTGGCCAACCCAGAAGGCGTTTCGATATCTCGAGAAAGGTCTTGCAGTTGCGTACGTGGTTTTCATCGTCTACGGCATGTTTGCATTCCAGGACCTGTGAGATGAATGTGAGACCAAGCCTAAAGGGGCCGTTGATCAGGCTGGCCATCCTGGGTGTGTCGCTTTTTTACCTTGGCGTGCTCTATGGCCGCAGTGAAACGCTCAAGATCTTTCAAGCAAGCGGTTGTTTGCTCGGGGGGTGAGACATGAATAAGGCGCGAGCAGCGCTTGACGCGGCCCTGGCGTGGACGCACAGCCGGGCGCGGGGCGAGCAGAAAATCAGAGACGTTTTGAAGTGGTTGTACAGGTGGGGTTACGCGTCGCCATTCTGTGTCGACCTGGTCACCGGAACCCGGCGACGTGGCTTTGCAAGCCGGTTGCAGAAGAAGGGCTTGGTAAAAATCACCCCGAGTGCGGCCGGGCGCTCGCTCCGTGCCGCCCCAGCTGCTTTCGTGACGCTGACCCCGGCGGGGCTGGAAGAAGCGGAGCGGCATCTTGACGTTGGTCGAGTACCGCTTCCGCTGGTCGACCCGCTGAGAATCAATCAGCAGCTCCTGCGCCACAACGAGTTCGCGCAAAGGCTTACTGCAGGTCGGTACCTGGCGCGAGAGATCGTCGACTATTGGACGGAGCGCGAAATTGCGACCGGCGCACCGGGCGAGAAACTGCCGGACGTTGTCTGGCAGCCCGCGATTGACGAGCTGGGTACATATTCCGTTGAAATTGAGCTCACGGCCAAATTTGACCGACGCCTGGATGAGTTTGTGCATCGATCCGTTCAGTCGCTCAAAAATGGAAAGCATGCCTTGGTTCTGGTGTTCTCAGACTCGCCGCCGCTGCTGGAACGCTACCGTGCAGGTTTTGCTGCAGGGGCAAGCTATGGGCTGTGGGAGCGTGAAAACACGCGACACTTTTCGCGGGTCGAGAGCAAGAAAATCGAGCAGAGCGAGGCGACTCGCGTGATCGTGCGTGACCTCGAGCAGGAGCTCGATCGTCTCGAACGCCTCCGCGATACCGATTATTGTTTGCAGGAAGATCGCGACTGGTTCGAGACCGAGGCGGGCCTCGCATTTTCCGGGGCAAAGCCCTCGGGGCCGGCGGACGAGCGGAAGTTGTTCGAGACGCTCTAGCTTGGGCGCTGCAGTTGGCGTGGCATCCAGATCTGCATCCAGAACTGGGCACAGATCTGCATCCAGAAATGGACACAGATCTGCATCCAGAAATGGACACAGCAATTAAAAACTGGGCACAGATCTGCACACAGAACTGGACACAGCAAATAAAAAACTGTGCCCAGATCTGTGTCCAGAACTGGGCACAGATCTGCACACAGCGCGAGACGCACAAACCATCGGCGTAAAAAATGGCGTCAACTGTTACGTCATCAGTGAAACCGAAGCGCCTCTAATAGCGTAAACAATGACGTCAACTGTTACGTCATTTTGTGCGTCAACTGGGCGCACAAAGGCCGGCCACGATACTGCACGGCATTCAGCACGCTATTCATCAACTGAGGCCGGCCATTCTGCACGGCATGATGTACGTCTCATTGCGCAATGGCGTGCTGTATGCCGTGCAGTATTCCGCGCTTGGAAACGTGCGATGCTCACGCCGCTTTGCGGCTCCGCGCACTGGGTCGTCCGGCTGTGCCGAACTCCTTGCCGTGCTTGGGCTCCGGGCCTGCGGCCCTGCGTGGGCTGGGTCGGGGCAGAGCCCCTCCTTGCCGCCCTTTGCCGGGGGCGCCGCGCAAGCGCGGCCACCCCGATTCGCAGGCAGTCCTCCGATGAATCTCCGGACTGGTCGCTATGGCGACCTGCCGCTACCCGCCGTTTTTCTCGCGAGCGAGAAAATCCGTGGGGCCCGCGCGGCAGCCCTCCGCTTCGCTTCGCCCTTGCAGGGTGCGATTCGGGGTGGCCGCGATCGCGCGGCGCCCCGGGGCTTTGCCCCCCGACCCGTTTTCCCGCGCGACTCCGCTTCGCTCCGCAAATGCGCGGGAAAACGGGCGGCCCCCCCCAGCCGGGTTGCCACCCGGCCCCCGGGGGCCATTCGGCCCCCCGACCCTCGGGGTCGGCTCCCCCGCTGCCGCGCGTGGGCGGCAGGGCTTCGCCCCCACCCGGTCGAATCGACCGGGCGGGCCCCCTACAAACGAATGTCCTCTTGTTCGGAGACGGGCGTCGACCATTTGAGCATTCTGCATCGCTCATATAAGCGGGCAATTTTCCTAGCGAAAATATTTTTCGGATGACACCCCAATCGTTTTGAAAACACCCCAGAGAATAAAAGTGAGGTTCTTATCTTTGGAGGGATTAAATGGACTGGGTCATCTATGTCCTGGGCGATCTTGCGCTCATTGAAGCCGTTCTGAACGGCGTCGCGATGGTGTTCAACTCCGACTCCTTCCGCGGGAGCGGAGGTTTTGGCGGCGACGCCATTTTCTTGGTGATGCTCTTGAGCCTCGTCGGTGTCATTTTCTGGGCGCTGAAAGACCAATGGCGGACCGTCAATCCATCGGTAATGCTGATCTTGTTCATCGTTTGGATGAGCGCAGGATTCACCCGGGCGACCGTTTTGCTCGAGGATGTTTCCACGGGGTCCGCCCGTGCCGTGGACAACGTGCCGCTCCTGGTGGCCGTTCCGGCATCGATCGTAACGACCGCGGCGGTGAAGATCGGTGAGTTGTTCCAGACGGCCTATAGCACCACGGGCGGGACGGTTCCATTGACCGATCACGGGTTCGCCAATCCGTTGAAACTGATGCTGTCCCTTCGCAATACGGTTGCGTTCGCGCCGGACCTCGTCGTGACGTACTCGAGCTTCGCGGAACGCTGTGTGGCCCGGTACATGCCGGACTTTTTCTCGGACCCCAATGGCGTGCTGAACTCTTTCAACACCGCCACCCCGCCGGCGGAATGGGTCTGGATGCGCGCGCCGTACTACAACCGCAATTCCACAGTACCGGCTGGCAGCATGCTGACCTGCGCCGAGGTTGCCGAGCGTCTCGCGGCCGACTTCGCACAGTACATGGGTGGGCCCGTGAACAAGCAGATCGGCGCTGCCATGGGTGTGAGTCGCCCGGATGGTGCGGCCTTTGGCCTCGATCAGCTCGAGGATGCTTGGCTTCGCATGAGCGCGACTGCGGCGGCCGATGTTCAGTCTGCGGCTGCGCTGCTGGCGCTTGGCCAGGCCGCCAGCAACGGTTATCGGTGCGGCATCCTGCAAACGACGGATCTCAGCTCTTATCTGCAGTGCGTTCAAGCCCTTCATGACCAAGCTGAGCGCTTCAACATCGACGCAGCCAGCGCAGGCGCTGGCTTCACGAGAACCATGTCGAACTCGATGAGCTTTTTGCTCGCGCTTTTCATTGGCTTGTCACCCCTCGTGATGCTCGTCGCCCTCGCGTCTGGCCCAAAAGCCTTGGACCTGCTGGGTAAGTACGTGATGTTTGGTGTGTGGACTCAGTCCTGGCTGCCTGCGGCGTACCTGCTGAACTTTTTCGTTCTCTTCAAGTGGAACGAAGCGATCTCGCGGCTCATGAATGAGCATGGCGGGCTGACACTGAGCGCCTTGCCAGGTTGGTATGAGCAGACCGCGAAGCAGCTTGCCGTGGCGTCCGATCTGATGGCGGCCACCCCGCTGATCACGCTTGCGGTGCTCACCGGCTCGTATTTTGCCCTTGCGAAGTTTGCAGATCGAATGAGCGGGCGTGATCACTCGGACGAGCGGCAACTGCAGCCCGCTCCGACGGCGGTTGGGGCGAATGTCGCGGTCGCACCGCAACGCATCGGTACGGGCGCGGTGGGCTTTTCGGCGGAAGGCATCGCCGCCACGAAAATAAGTTTCTCGGACTCGAACGACCAGACTCTGGCGTCCCGTGCGAGCAAGCTGGAGGAGTCGTCTGCGGCCGTGGCGAGGATGACTGGCGAAGGAACCAGCTTCGCGAGGAGCTGGGAGGCGGCCAAGCAGAATCTGAGCAGTTCAGGCTTTCGCGGTGCACGTGAAGTGGCCGAGACGATGAACTACGTCGATTCATTGTCTCGAACGCTGCAGGAAAAACACGGACTCTCCAAGGAAGTGGGGGATCGCATCCAGGGTGTTGCAAAGGCTGGAGTTGCCCTGGGCGGGAGTGGACTCGCGATGAGCGGGGATTTCACTGGCGCGGGCAAAGAGGGGCACGACTGGATCGCCGGAACGGACCAAGGCCGCGCGTGGAAAACCGAGTTCGCGCAGCGGGTGGGATCGGCCGCCTTCCGTGAAAACGCCGACAGCGACGCAACCCGTCAGGCCTTCAATCTTTCATCGACTGAGCGAGACGAGCTCCAGCGCACGCTGAGCACCGCAGAAAAAAGCGGCAAGAGCTACGAGCGCGCAGCGGCTCTGAGCCGGTCCGGCAAGCTCGATTACAGCGGCGACTACAACCAGACCCACCAGCGTGCATCGGGGGCTGGGCTAGCCCAGGAGTTGGTTGCCCTGCACGCGAACCTCATCAATACCGACGCCGGCTACACATCAGGCTTCTCCGATCATTCACGCCGCGCGACTTTCCCCGCGGGCATGGGCGGCGAAGCGCGCGACTTCAATGACGTCCAGCTTGGCGTGATCGTCGCGGCACTACAGTCCGCCGGGCATCACGAAACCGTGACCGACATTGGCTCACGCATGGCGGGTCTGCCTGCTGGCGGTTTGCATGGACTGGGAGCTCGTGATCATGCCGACTTGTCGATGGACGTTGAGGCGAGGGCACAGCAAGCCACGAGCGAGGCGCCGCAGTTCAGCCCGGAGGCAGCCCAACTGCAGGCCGAAGTCGCCGGACGCATCGCGCAGGGCGCAAGCCCGGTTGCTGTGCCGACCCAGGCGCCGCCGCCACCGGGGAAGATGCGTGCCGAGGTGCTCGATCGGGATGTCGCGCCGGTCTCCGAGACCCCGCCGGCAGATCTGGGCCCCGGCAACCTCGCCACCCAAGAGATGCGAGAGCGGGTCACCTTGGGAACGGTCGAAAACGCGCAGAACACCGCGGCCACCGCTGGCGTGGCCACGGGCTATGTTGGTCACAAGACCATGCAGGCCGTCAAGGACGCGGGGAACGAGCTGTTCGGGATTGGGCGCAACACGATTCCCAATGAAGCGCCGCCGGCAGGCTATCAGCAGCGCGTGGACGCGATTCCGCGCTGAGGACTGCCGCATGTCGAAACGTTACCGTAACACCAAAACAGCGCCCTGCTTGACAGCAGGACGGAGGGCGCGGGGCAGGCCCGCGCCGGCAGGCTTGTTTCGGCCGCAGCCCGTTGACGTGCCCCTGGTGCCCGATGCCTGGCCTGACATCCGGTACCGCCCTTTTCGCCGACCTGTACCACCGCGCGGTCATCGAGCAAGGCAACCCGCTTCGCGGGCGCGCATGGCGCGACCTTGCGCGATGCCCTTGGTGCGCGGTGGTCCTGGACGGCGAGGCGATACCGACTGTCAGACCAATCCACAAGGAGCAGAACCATGAGCACACCAACACACGTCCGAAACAAGCCTGCCACCAACGAAGCGGGCGTTCCCCCCGCACCCCCCGAGGACTCCTCCAACCGTCAGGTTTTCGATGTGCTTCTGGACGATGTCAGAGATGGAAAGTGGGTGTTTGTAGAGCCGGCAATGGCCCTGCCCACGCCGCCAAACGCCGCTGAGTGGGCTTGCGGATGGGCTGGACAGCGCGGGGTAGCAACGTCGTCAGGTGAGGGCTGGTGGCGCTTTCAGGCGTACCACGATCAATCGCTGCGGCGGATGCCCGAGCTCGATGACGTCGCCAGGGATCTGATCGGCTGGTGGTGTGAAAGCAAGCCCAAGGGCTTTGTGGCGCCCGGGCACCTCGTTCCGGGTGTCGCCGGCGGATTTGTTGCTGACGAGGCCGCAGCGCTCACCGTCCAGGTGCCGCCTGAGTTCGATGCCTTGTGTGAGTCGTATGGGATGGATGCGTCAGCCGTCCTGAGGGGCTTCATGGCCGATGCAGCAGGCCTCATGAACTGGGTCTCTTGTCCGCGAGCAGATGGATTCTCGAGCAATGGATCGGACGAGCGAATGATGGCGCAGGACTATCTGGAACGGGCTTACGGGTGCCGCCAGTTCTAATTTTAAGGGGAAAGAAGATGCAAGATCAGATTGAAGAAAGGGACGTGGCCGAGGGTATTGGGACGTTCTACGGCCTGAGGCACTCGCATTCCGCGAAAGAGCTGCTCGAGGCGTTCGAACATGCCGTCGCAAGCGCGGATCAATGCGAAATCCTGGAACTGGTTCTCATCGCGATGTCGGAAATGGGAAAGCTCGAGAATTCACCGCCAGTTTGTCATTTCGTTGAAAGGGCAAAAGCAGCGTGGTTGCAGCGATTGTGTATGGTTTCTGTCTGATTGTTTTTTTACCAAGGAAGGAGTTCGAAATGAGCAAGATGCAGCAGATGGAGCAGGAAGACGAGGTGGCTTGGCGGGGATGGTGCGGCGGTGAGCCGCTTCTTGTACCCGCAGATCACGAGTGGATCGCAGGAGAGTCATTCTCGTGGGGGCTCCTGCGCGCGGCAGGAAAGGAAGGGGACGGATACTGGGCCTTGGAGTGGAGCGACGCTCATTCTGAATATCGCGCCATATTCTTCCATGAAAACAGTGATCAGGCCGCGTTGCGGATGTTTTCTGAACTCACAGACGACCTGACCCGCTAACCCTATAAAAAAAGCCCGCTGCGCGGGCTTTCTCGCCCCCGTCAGGGGGTGGGTTCTGCAACTTCAACCCCCGCGTGCGCGGGGAACACAATGAGCAAGCCCTGGGCGGCTGGATTCGTAACCTTCAACCCCCGCGTGCGCGGGGAACACGTTGAGCTTGAGCAGCACACCCTGAGCATCAAGCTTCAACCCCCGCGTGCGCGGGGAACACCGTGGCTCGAAGCCGTCTGCGAAGAGGTGATACCTTCAACCCCCGCGTGCGCGGGGAACACCACAACCAATTATAGCAGCGTGGCTGCAGCGATTGGGTATGGTTTCTTCCTTCTCCTGAAACAGAGAAAGTCGATTTGCTGGAGGTCGAGAATACTGGAATGATGAATTTACACAAACCGAGAAGGAGAAAGCCATGGACCTGCAACAAGCACTCGTCGCGCTCGGATGGTGGTGGAACAAGCTCGGGCACCTAATGAGCGACGCAGAAATCATCACGCGGGCAATCTGGGCGAACAGGGATCTCTAACGGTCCGAGAGGAAACGCATGCGGCTTTTCATCACAGATAAACCTTCGACCGCGCGGGCCATCGCTGATGCGCTGCCGGGTCCCGCAATACGTGAAGAGGGGTTCATACGGGTCGGTGACGATGCAGTGACCTGGACTGATGGTCCGGCCCTCGAACTGGGAATCGACGAGGGCTCAGGCAACACATCGAGCCTCAAAACGTCGAAATTAATCTGGCGAGCTGATACCAAGCCTCAGCTTCGAATCGTCAAGAGTTTGTTGGATCGGGCGACGGTGGTGGTGCATGCGGGGCCGCCGAGTTGCCAAGGTCAAATGTGGATTGACGATGCCGTGCGATTTCTGCGTCACAGCGGGGCATCGCTGCGGCTCCTCATGCATGCGACGGATTCCGAGTCGATCAAGACTGGGCTGTCCCAGCTTGTTCCGAACGCCACGTTCAGGGATTCGGCCAGGGTCGCGCGGTTCGAACTGGAGGCGGATTGGCTGTTCGCATGGAACTTGACGCCGGCGGTGTGCAAGCGCCTGGGGATCGAAACAGCCTTACGGTTGGGGCGGCTTGAATGGCCGACATTGGCGTTGATTGCCCAGCGTGACCGCGAGGTTGAGCATTCGGCTGTGGCGTCCTACCTCAACAACGAACTGACACTCGAAACCGAGGATGGGCCGATTGCGCTGACGATTTATCCCCCTGCATGCGAACTGGGAGTATGGGATTCAGCAGAGGTTCAGGGCCTCGACGCAAAGCTCTCTGGACTCGAATTCGCCACTGTAAAAGTCAGCGAGACAGTCCAGACTGAGCCGCCGCCTCAGCCGTTTTCACTTGCGACTTTCCAGGCCGCAGCGAATAGCCGCTATCGTTGGTCTGCCGCGAAGTCCCTCGAGCTTGCTCGATCCCTCTATGACACGAAGAACCAACTGGTCACCTTCCCTGTGACCGACTCTCGGTATTTGCGGCCGGAGCAGGCGGCAGATGCCCTCAGAATCGCGCGGCACATCGTTGAGCATCGGCCGTTTGCGATGTTGAAACCATTGCTTCCATTGCTTGCACCGCAGCCTACTGTCTATGATGCTCAGGCCTCGAAGCGGAATGACCCGTCAGACGTATTCGAGCGGCACGCACTTGTCCCCACAGTCAGGCCTGCCGACTTTCGGAGACTGACGCCCGATCAGCAGAATGCGTGGTTGCTGATCGCTGAGCAGTTCCTGATGAGCCTCCTTCCTTCGTATGAAATTGCTGTTACGACCGTCAGCTTCAGCCTTGGTGAAAGCGGCAAGGGCGGTGTACTTGAAGCGATTGGTGAAGTCTCGCTGAACCAGTCAAAAAGCTGGCGAGCGCTTGCGCCGTGTACGTACCGTGCGTTGCCCTTGATCCAGGATGGCGCTCGCCTGCGATGCCTCGGTCACCGCATTGTTGAACACCAAGCTCGAAAGTTTCATTTCACTGAGGAGACCCTTATCGAAAGAATGAGTCGCTGTGGAGAGCCGGTGATCGGCAATGCCGAGACGCGAACTGAGGTCATCGAGTCGCTCAAGCGGAGTGGCTGCGTGATCGTGCGTGAGGGGATGATCATTTCTACGGAGCAGGGCCGGGCGATCCTAGAGCAAGTTTCTCACAATGTGACCGACCGCGATGTCGTGTCGAAATGGGGAAAACGGATTCAACTGCTCAGCACTCAGTCGGTGGATGAGGCGGCTGTCAGTGCATTGAAGCAAGAGCTCGAAGAAGAGGTCATGGCCGAGGTGGTGTTCGTACACATCTAAACCAGTTGTGCGGCACGTGTGACGGCTCGGTGCCTCCAACGGCGTTCCGTTGATGGCCGGTGCTGCGAAGACGGGACCGGCTTACCTCATTGAGGATTTGATCATGCCAAAAGTCTTCACCGTTTCGTTCGCGGACAACGAGACGATGCCGGACTGCATCGAGGCGATGGCTGCCGACTTGAGCATCACCCCCGAGATGCTGATCCGACGCGCCCTTGCGGCACATCTCGGAGAGTACGGGCTTCAGGAGGTTCCGTCCGGGGTGAAGGTCAAGAGCATCACGGAATTCCTGATTCACTCGGGCGTACTCAAACCTGGCGCAGGGGAGGATGAGCAATGTCTGCGCTCAGGGTCCTCATAGGGCGGCTGGAGACCGCAGATTTATCCACAGATTCTGTGGATGACAAGCGGCATGTCTCGGGTGAAGCCGCAGCCTGACGGGTTTTTGCTCGTTGCCTGAAAATGCAGCGAACGGGTACGACTGACTCCGGAGGCGCTCAGCCGTGCCACAGTGTCACTCGTACCAGAGGTCGGTTTTGCAGTTGCTGCAGGCCGCGATCGTGGTGTTCGTCTTGTACACGGTTCGTCGCCATATCCCCTTGCGGCCGCAGGTAACGCATCGGTGACTACCATCGGTATCACGGGCACCCGGCAAAGCCGAGTAATCGCTTCGCCGAATACGCCCAAAAAAGCTCCCTAGAATCAGCGTAAGACCAAGAACAACGATTCCGGCGGCGATTCCTCCGCCTTCTCTGCCCAACAAGAGGAAGCCCACCGTCAAACCACATCCAACGATGCATAGCTGAGTAATCAGCTTGGAGCGCCGTAGCGTCTTCAGGGCAGCTTGACCGGCAAAAGGTTGGCCGACTATCACGAATCCACGGCCGGGTTTTTCCAGCGGTGTTTTGATCGTTTTTCCGCACGCCTTGCAGAACTTCACATCGGTATCGTTCGCTGTTTGACACGTTGTACAACTGGGCATTATTTCTCCGGCGGCAAGAGTGCACCATTGTGGAGCGTGATCTGAAGGTGACCGCAACGCGCTGATTGGTCGTTATCGACCCGTAAGGAGGCTTGTCAGCTTTTGCAGCAACGACGGAGGGTCGGGGATGAATTCTCGCCAGGCTTTGCCGTCAAACCACATGGTTCGTCCGTCGTCATAGAGACGGTAGCTCTGGATCGTGAATTCATCGCAGCGCTCGCAGTAGCCTCCGGAGTCGACGAGCGCGACCTGTGCCGCTGGGCGACTGACCTTCCCTCGCAGAAACACGTCCTCGATTGGATGGTCGCAAAAGCGGCAACACATCATTGGTGCGGAGAAGCACTCGCCGGTCGCAAACTCCACTGGAAATGAGTCGCTCAGGCGATCAGACCTCATGAGCGCGGCGTGCTGTGTAGAGAGGCCGTACTTCATCGCGTGGCGCCCTGGTGAGGGCTCATCTTGGTCAATCGCCCAGTTGCGCAGAGGGTGCAGGCAGGCATGCGGGCTCACAAGGAATCAGATATTTCCCCTCACCGTCTTCGGCAAGCCGGTACCAGCGCTTCGTTACGAGTTCGGGCATTCCTTCCCAGACGGGGCGCGAGAAGATCTTCCCAGTGTTCAGCGGGGTGATCTCGCCCTCCTTGTGGGAGTAGGTGACGTAGATCATCGGGGGCTTCTTCACCTCAAGCGCTGGGGCGGCTTTCGTGCCCGCAAAGACTGCGACACCAACCTTGGTGACGATGTCTGCTGAGATATTCAGCCACGGAACGAAAAGACCTAAGTCAGGGTTGCTGATGTCGAAGTCGACTTGCTGCAGGTAGACGACATCTCGACCTTGAGGGTCCTTGGGAATTGAGGAGCATCCGACGCTTAGCGCTGAAGCCGTGACAATCAGGAGCGTGGCAATTTTGGCGTACATGGATCGACGTCCAGGTGGTTGATTCGGACACTGAAGCCCATGCTTATTGCGGCCAGGTTTTCGTTGTGGTGGGAATCGGTTTGCCAACTACCCATGAACTGGCAAGGGCCCGACCCTCAGCGATTTGAGCGTCGCTCAACATGGCCTCCATGCGTTTTACCGACGGGGGGCCATCTTTCGATCCTAGTTGCGACGCAATTTTGAAAAGCACGTAAGCCAGAACGTGATTCTGTTGGACGTCAGTTCCCTTTACGTGCTTGACGCCCAAGTTGATGGCTGCGTCTGAGTTGCCGAGTGCCACGGCTTTTCTGAACAAGGGAATGGCGATTTCCCGATCGATCGGTGCGCCTCCTCTTCCTTCGTCGTAGATCAGCGCAAGGTTATTTGCCGCCGTTGCGTGCCCTTGATCTGCGGCCTTTGACCACCAATGGATGGTGTTGACATAATTTTGGGGAACGCCTTCGCCGAGAATGTACATAAGCCCCATGTCGTACTGGGCATTCACGTAACCTTGCTTGGCGGCTAGAAGCATCCATTCTCCAGCTGTCTGGATGCTTGCGCGAGGCACCCCCTGGCCTTTCGAGTGCTGAAGCGCCACGTGGTATGTGGCTTCTCCGTGCCCTTGTCTGCTGGCTTGCTGAAACCAGTCAAGAGATTTGGAGAAATCTTGTTTCGTTCCGGAGCCTGACGCGTGAAGCAGGCCGAGAACGAACTGAGCTTCTGGGTGGTTTTGTTCAGCCGCCTTCAGATACCAGGTCATTGCCTCTGCGAACTTCCTGTTCTCAAGGTAGAAAATGCCGAGTTTGTTCTGAGCTTCTGCCGATCCCTGCTCAGCAGCCTTCGTCAGGGCCACTACATCGATTTGCGCCGGGTTTTGAGCAAATGCGCTCGCAGTCGGGATCGACGCTGCACCGCCGAATATCGCGATCGCGACCAGTGCGGATCGAGCGGTATGCATCATGACTTCTCCTTGACCTGATGAGGCTCTCGAAAGGAAGGGCTTCATTATACGCGAAGTGCATGAATGTGACGCAAACGCGGCTGACGTAAAAGCGGCAGAACCTGAGACTGCGGCGCATGAACACGTCACAGTCGGCGCCTTGCCCGCGGGGCAGGGGGCACGCTCGGGAGTTACTCGCGCTGAACCTCATCCGTCTTCGACGGCAGAGGGGGTGGTCGCAGGAACTTCTGGCGTTCGAGGCCGGCTTGCACAGGACGTTTGTCGCACACGTGGAAACCAAGCGCCGGAACATCTCGCTCGACAACGTAGAGCGCTTGGCGGCAGCGCTCGGGGTCGAGGTGTTCGAGTTGCTGGTGCCCACAGCTCGAGATGAGCCTTTGGGGTAATGGCGACGCAGATTTTCACGATCGACACCACCCGGTCCTGGGGCGCGATCGGAAGAGGCGTCAGGCTGGGCCACAGGCCGGACCCCGCCATTATGCGTAGATCCCAACTATGAACAGTTCCGGCGCGGTCCGCGCTATCGGACGGGCGCAGCGTTGGTGTGTGGTGCCTGCGGCCTGCACAACTTAGGGTCTTGAGGAACTCGGCCAGCAGGCGGCCGCTTTAACGGCGTATCCATTCAAGCTTCTGCGATTCGGCTAGTTTCCAGGGTTATCGCAACGATGCACATCGCATTTTCGCTTGCTCCCCACTCCGGTCGGCTGAACCGTTATTTTTTTGCACAATTCCTCGTCAGGGTATGGCTGTTCAGGCGGAGAAGAAGTGCTTGTGATTCCCCATGGCTTGATAAACGTTGGACCTCAGCGGGGTACCGATTCAGCTACAAACGCCTCTGGATCGAAACCCAGGAAGAATTTACGCGCAGCATCTACCGACTTTGCTCGCAGCCAGTCTCCCCAGGCATCGTCGGGCAGGATCACCACCGAGCGCTTCTCGTCGCCCGGCTTGTGGAATCGCTGCATGAGGGGATGGCCATCGGCGTTGATCGTCAGCATGGTCATCGACCAGTGCAGATCCCCGGCCTTGTCCTCCCTGTGCTCCCAGAGCCCGGCAATCCCCATCGGCTTGCCATCTGCGCGCCGGATTGCCCAGCGCACCGATTTCCCGGTCTCGTAGCAGGGCTCGAAGAGCACCTCGGCCCAATGCTCTCAACTTAACGCTCCCTTATAGGACATATGCAAATGTGGCTTGCTTCGGGGCGGTCGTGGGTAGCTTCTGCCTGGCTGGATGCGGCATC
>NZ_JBNCAR010000016.1:0-71059 GCF_051280715.1 Thauera sp. AutoDN2
CTCGCCCGAGAACGCGATGTATGGCTTCGCGGTGTTCTACGCCATCTGCGTGGTCATCAACTGGTGGTTCTACCTGCGCAAGGACGCGTATATCAAGAATCCTTAAGGAACAAATCCGTAGTTTGGACTTCGTACAGCAACCGATTTTCTGCACCAGGAAAGGAGCGGCAAGATGAGTCACTTCCTCGATCGACTGAAGTACTTCACGAACCCCAAAGAAGCCTTCTCGGGCGACCATGGCCTCGTCACCGGCGAGGACCGCACTTGGGAAGATGCCTACCGCAACCGCTGGGCGCACGACAAGATCGTGCGCAGCACGCACGGCGCAAACTGCACGGGCTCCTGTTCGTGGAAGATCTACGTCAAGGGCGGGATCGTCACTTGGGAAACCCAGCAGACCGACTATCCGCGTACGCGCCCGGACATGCCCAACCACGAGCCGCGGGGTTGCCAGCGTGGCGCGTCGGCGAGTTGGTACCTGTATTCGGCCAACCGGGTGAAGTACCCGATGGTGCGCAACCGCCTGGTGCAGATGTGGCGCGATGCGCGCCGCACGATGGACCCGGTCGAAGCCTGGGAGAGCATCGTCACCGACGAAGCCAAGCGCCGCGACTACCAGAAGGTGCGCGGCATGGGTGGTCTGGTACGTTCCACCTGGGACGAGGTGAACGAGATCATCGCTGCGGCCAACGTCTACACCATCAAGAAGCATGGCCCCGACCGTATCTACGGTTTCTCGCCGATCCCGGCGATGTCGATGGTGTCGTATGCCGCGGGCTCGCGTTACCTCAATCTGATCGGTGGCGTGCCCGGCAGCTTCTACGACTGGTACTGTGACCTGCCGCCGGCCTCGCCGCAGGTGTGGGGCGAGCAGACCGACGTGTGTGAATCGGCCGAATGGTTCAACTCGAACTACATCATGGCCTGGGGTTCGAACATCCCGCAGACGCGTACTCCGGACGCCCACTTCTTCACCGAGGCGCGCTACCGCGGCACCAAGACGGTGGCGGTCACACCCGACTATTCCGAAGTGGCCAAACTGTGCGACGAGTGGATGCACCCGAAGCAGGGCACCGATTCGGCGCTCGCGATGGCGATGGGTCACGTGATCCTGCGTGAGTTCCACTTCGGCGAGAGCCGGTCGGAATACTTCGACGACTACTGCCGCAAGTACACCGACCTGCCCATGCTGGTCCGTCTCGACGAGCGCGAGATCGAAGGCGGACGCAAGGTGCTGGCCGCTGGCCGCTACCTGCGTACCAGCGACTTCGAGGACCGCCTCGGCCAGGAGAACAACGCCGAGTGGAAGATGGTCGCCCTGGAGGAGGACGGCAAGATCGCCGTGCCGAATGGCTCGGGCGGTTTCCGCTGGGGCGAGCAGGGCGACATGGTCGGCAAATGGAACCTCGAGCAGCGCGACGCGCGTGACGGCAGCGAGTTCAAGCTCGCGCTCACCCTCATGGACATGCAGGACGGCGTGGCCGATGTCGGCTTCCCGTACTTCGGCGGCGTGCCGGCCGATTACCATCCGGGCAACGTGCAGGACGACGTCCTGGTGCGCAAGGTGCCGTATCGCACCATGCGCCTGGTGAACGAGAAGGGCGAGGCGGAGGAGGTGAAGGTCGCCTCGGTATACGACCTGATGGCTGCGCACTACGGCATCGATCGCGGCCTGGGCGAGGAGCCCAACCCCTGCGCGAAGAGCTACGACGACAACGTGCCTTACACGCCTGCCTGGCAGCAGCCGATCACCGGTGTGCCAGCCGAGACCGTGGTTCGCATCGCCCGCGAGTTCGCGCTCAACGCCGATCGCACACATGGCACCTCGATGGTCATCCTCGGCGCTGGCCTGAACCACTGGTACCACATGGACATGCATTACCGCGCCATCATGAACATGCTCATGATGTGCGGCTGCATCGGCGTGCCTGGTGGCGGCTGGGCACACTATGTGGGTCAGGAGAAGCTGCGTCCGCAGACGGGCTGGACCGCGCTCGCCTTCGCGCTGGACTGGGGCCGTCCGCCGCGCCAGATGAACTCGACCAGCTTCTTCTACGCCCAGACCGACCAGTGGCGCTACGAGAAGCTCGGGGTGGACGAGATCCTCTCGCCGCTCGCCGACAAGGCGGCGTTCGGTGGCAGCATGATCGACTACAACGTGCGCGCCGAACGCATGGGCTGGCTACCGAGCGCCCCGCAGCTCCGCACGAACCCGCTGCAGATCGCCCGCGACGCCAAGGCCGCCGGCATGGAAGCCAAGGACTACGTCGCCAAAGGCCTCAAGGATGGCACGCTGCAGATGAGCTGCGAGGATCCGGACCATCCGGACAACTGGCCGCGCAACATGTTCGTGTGGCGCTCGAACCTGCTCGGCTCTTCGGGCAAGGGTTCGGAGTACTTCCTCAAGCACCTGCTGGGTGCGCAGAACGGCGTGATCGAGACCGAACTCGGTCCCAACGACGCACGTCCGCACGAGGTCGTTTGGCACAACAAGGCGCCCGAGGGCAAGCTCGACCTGCTGGTGACACTCGACTTCCGCATGAGCACGACCTGCCTGTACTCGGACATCGTGCTACCGGCGGCAACCTGGTACGAGAAGAACGACCTCAACACCACCGACATGCACCCATTCATCCACCCGCTCTCGGCGGCCGTGGATCCGGCCTGGGAAGCGCGGACCGACTGGGAAATCTTCAAGGGCTTCGCGAAGAAGTTCTCCGAGGTATGCGTCGGACATCTGGGGGTTGAGGAGGACGTGATCCTCACGCCGATGATGCATGACAGCCCGGAGGAACTCGGCCAGGCGACCGATGTGCGTGACTGGAAGCGTGGCGAGATCGACGTGATTCCGGGCAAGACCGCACCACGCGTCAGCGTGGTGGCGCACGACTACCCGAACACCTACAACCGCTTCACCTCCCTCGGTCCGTTGATGGACAAGGTGGGCAACGGTGGCAAGGGCATCGCCTGGAACACCGAGGACGAGGTCAAGCTGCTCGCTGCGCTCAACGGCACCGTGCCCGAGGGCGAACCGATGGCGGAGCGTCCGCGCATCATGAGCGACATCGATGCGTGCGAGACCATCCTGATGCTCGCGCCCGAGACCAATGGTCACGTGGCGGTCAAGGCGTGGAAAGCGCTGTCGAAAATCACCGGTCGCGACCACACGCACCTGGCAATCCCGAAAGAGCACGAGAAGATCCGCTTCCGCGATGTGCAGGCCCAGCCGCGCAAGATCATCACCTCGCCCACCTGGTCGGGCATCGAGGCGGATGAGGTCTGCTACAACGCCGGATATACCAACGTGCACGAGCTGATCCCATGGCGCACGCTGACCGGTCGCCAGCAGTTCTACCAGGATCACCAGTGGATGCTGGCCTTCGGCGAAGGCTTTGCGAGCTATCGCCCGCCGGTCAACCTCAAGGCGGTCAAGCCGGTGCTCGGCAAGTACAGCAACGGCAACAAGGAGATCGTGCTCAACTGGATCACTCCGCACCAGAAGTGGGGCTTCCACAGCACCTACACCGAGAACCTGATCCTGCTCACGCTGAGCCGGGGCGGTCCCTGCGTGTGGATCTCCGAGGACGACGCCAGGGTCGCCGGCATCGAGGACAACGACTGGATCGAGGTCTTCAACGCCAACGGCGCGATCGCTGCGCGTGCGGTGGTGAGCCAGCGGGTGAACCCGGGCATGGCGCTGATGTACCACGCGCAGGAGCGCATCGTGAATACGCCGGCCTCCGAGGTCACGCATGCGCGCGGCGGCATCCATAACGCGGTGACCCGCATCGTCACCAAGCCGACCCACATGATCGGCGGCTATGTCCAGCAGGCGTACGGCTTCAACTACTACGGAACCGTGGGTGCCAACCGTGACGAGTTCTGCGTGGTCCGCAAGATGAGCAAGGTTGACTGGATGGACGGCGAAGCCGCCGCCACGACGTCGCGTTGAGCCGAATCCGACTGATTGGAGAGAAACGATGAAAGTACGCGCACAAATCGGCATGGTGCTCAACCTCGACAAGTGCATCGGCTGCCATACCTGCTCCGTGACCTGCAAGCAGGTCTGGACCAACCGTCAGGGTATGGAATACGCCTGGTTCAACAACGTCGAGAGCAAGCCCGGCATCGGTTATCCCAAGGAGTGGGAGAACCAGGACAAGTGGGATGGCGGCTGGGTGCGTCGCTCGGACGGCAAGATCGAGCCGCGCCAGGGCGGCAAGTGGAAGATCCTGATGCGGATCTTCGCCAACCCGGGCCTGCCGACCATCGATGACTACTACGAGCCCTTCACCTTCGACTATCAGCACCTGCACACCGCGCCGGAGCTGCCCGCCGCGCCGGTTGCACGGCCGCGCAGCCTGATCACCGGCGACCGCATGGAGAAGATCGAGTGGGGCCCGAACTGGGAAGAGATTCTCGGGGGCGAGTTCGCCAAGCGCTCGAAGGACAAGAACTTCGACCAGATCCAGAAGGACATGTACGGTCAGTTCGAGAACACCTTCATGATGTACCTGCCGCGCCTGTGCGAGCACTGCCTGAATCCCGCCTGCGTGGCGAGCTGCCCCTCCGGCTCGATCTACAAGCGCGAGGAAGACGGCATCGTGCTGATCGACCAGGACAAGTGCCGCGGCTGGCGCATGTGCGTGTCGGCCTGCCCGTACAAGAAGATCTATTACAACTGGAAGAGCGGCAAGGCCGAGAAGTGCATCTTCTGCTATCCGCGCATCGAGGCGGGCCAGCCGACGGTGTGTTCCGAGACCTGTGTGGGCCGTATCCGCTACCTCGGCGTGCTGCTCTACGACGCCGACCGCATCGAGGCCGCCGCCAGCGTGCAGCACGACCGTGACCTGTACAAGGCACAGCTCGACATCTTCCTCGATCCGAACGATCCGAAGGTCATCGCGCAGGCGCGTGCCGACGGCGTGCCCGACGCCTGGCTCGAAGCCGCGCGCAAGAGCCCGGTGTACAAGATGGCGGTCGAGTGGAAGGTCGCGCTGCCGCTGCACCCGGAATACCGCACGCTGCCGATGGTCTGGTACGTACCGCCGCTGTCGCCGATCACCACCGCCGCCAACGCCGGCCAGATCGAGAGCAAGGGCGAGCTACCCGACGTCAAGCAACTGCGTATCCCGGTCAAGTACCTTGCGAACCTGCTGACCGCGGGTGACACCGAACCGGTCGTGACCGCACTCGAGCGCATGCTCGCGATGCGCACCTACCAGCGTGCCAAGCACGTCGAGCGCCGCAAGGACGCGAGCGCGCTGGAGCAGGTGGGCATGAGCGTAGCCGCTGCCGAGGAGATGTACCGCGTAATGGGCATCGCCAACTACGAGGATCGCTTCGTGATCCCGACCACCCACCGCGAGTACGCCGAGAACGCCTTCGACGTGCGCGGCAGCTGTGGCTTCAGTTTCGGCAACGGGTGCTCGGACGGCATGGGCGAGACGAGCCTCTTCGGCGCGCCCAAGAAGCGCACCATCCCGATCAAGCTGGGGGAACGCGCATGAGCACGCGAAACGCAAGCCTATCGCTGCGTGTGCTCGCCCGGCTGCTCGACTATCCGACCGACGACCTGCGGAGCAACCTCTCCGAGCTCAGGGCGGCCCTTGACGAGGAGGGTGCCTTGAGCGCAGGGCGTCGCGCCGAGCTCGGCCGACTCATGGACGAGATCCGGCGCAAGGATCAGCTTGACGTGGAGGCCAGCTATGTCGACCTGTTCGACCGCGGCCGCGCCACCTCGCTGCATCTGTTCGAGCATGTACACGGTGACTCGCGCGAGCGCGGCCAGGCGATGGTCGATCTCCAGCAGACCTACGCGCAAGGCGGGCTGTACTTTGCCGACCGCGAACTGCCCGACTACCTGCCGGCGGTGCTGGAATTCGCATCGACGCAGCCGCCCGAGCAGGCGCGCGCCTTCCTCGGCGAGATCGCCCACATCATCAACGCACTGTTCGCTGCGCTGGAAAAACGGCGCAGCCACTACGCGGCGGCGATGGGGGGCTTGCTCGATCTTGCCGGTGAAAAGGCGACGCCGCTCGTGCTGCCGCAGGAGCCCACGCTCGACGAGGCCTGGGTCGAGCCCGACCCCTTCGGTGGTTGTTCCATCGACGGTCAGTCCAAGCCGGACCAGCCCCAGCCCATTCATTTCGTGCGCCACAGCGCGTCCCTGACATCCGGAGCCGCAAAATGAACGCCCTCGACAACTTCCTCTTCGGGATCTACCCCTACATCTGCCTCGCGGTATTCTTCCTCGGCAGCCTGATCCGCTTCGATCGTGACCAGTACACCTGGAAAAGCGATTCGTCGCAGCTCCTGCAACCGGGGCAGCTGAGGCTCGGCAGCAACCTGTTCCACGCCGGCATCCTGTTCCTGTTCTTCGGGCACTTCATCGGCATCCTCACGCCGCATGCGGTGTATGAGCCCTTCATCAGCGCCGGGGCCAAGCAGGTCCTCGCGATGGTGAGCGGCGGCATCGCTGGCCTCGCCGGTATCGTCGGCCTGACCATCCTGCTGCGTCGTCGCATGACCGAGCCGCGCATCCGCAAGAACTCGAAGACCAGCGACATCGTCATCCTGTTCATGCTGTGGGCGCAGTTCGCGCTCGGCCTGCTCACCGTCCCGCTGTCGGCGCAGCACCTCGACGGCAGCATGATGATGAAGCTCGCCGAGTGGGGTCAGCGCATCGTCACCTTCCGTGGCGGCGCGGTCGAGATGCTCGAAGGCGTGGGCTTCATCTTCAAGATGCACCTGTTCCTGGGCATGACGATCTTCCTCGTGTTCCCCTTCACTCGCCTCGTGCACATCTGGAGCGGTTTCGCCGCGCTCGCCTACGCGGCGCGTCCGTTCCAGCTCGTGCGTAGCCGCAGGCTGAACCTGCCGGCCAGCAACAACGAAGCCGGTCGTCCGTGAGGGCATGGTGATGGATGAGCGAAGCATTATTGCGATGCCGGTGGCCCGCGTGAATGGGATCGCACTGCATGTCGAGGGCGAGCAACTGCCCGCCGAAGCGCTGCGCCAGCGCGCCTGCACCGAGTTGCTGCGCCAGGCGGCGCAGCGCGAGGGCTTGCTGGGCGCCGAGGACACGCCCAGCAGCGATGGCGTGATCAGCGAGGCGGCAGCGAAGGCGATCGAGGACTTGCTGGAGCGTGAGGTCAAGCTCCCGGAGCCCTCGGACGAGGCGCTGCGGCGCCACTTCGAGGCACACAAGGCGCGTTTCGCGAGCGGGGAGAAGGCGCACCTGCGCCACATCCTGTTCGCGGTTACGCCGGGTGTCGATGTCGCCGCCCTGCGCGAGCGGGCCGAGCATGTCCTGCTCGACGTGCGTTGCCACGACGACAAGGAAGAGGGCGGTTTTGCCGCGCGCGCGCGCGAGTTCTCCAATTGCCCCAGCGGTGCGCAGGGCGGGGATCTGGGCGTGCTCACCGAGACCGACTGCGCGCCCGAGTTCGCGCGCGAGGTCTTCGGTCACGCCGAGGTGGGCGTGCTGCCGCGCCTGGTGCACAGCCGCTTCGGGCTTCACGTGGTCGAGGTGCTCGAGCGCACGCCCGGCGTGGTGCCGAGCTTCGAGGCGGTCAGGGGCGCGGTGCTGCAGTCCATGCACCAGACCAGCTATGTGACCGCCTTGCGCCAGTACCTGCGCCTGCTGGCCGGCCAGGCCGAGGTCGTCGGGGTGGATCTGGAAGCCGCGGAGACGCCGCTCGTGCAGTGATCACGCCACCGCGCGGACGCGCCCACGGCGGGCGCAATCGAAAAGGGGCATGACGCGGCTGTTGCGCGCCATGCCCCTTTTGCCTTGGCCGTGTCCTCAGGCCTTGAAGGTATCGGGCATCTGCACCGCGACGACCTCGCCGCGCGCCGTCATCACGTCGCCGGCCCACACTTCGGCTTCGACGACCACCTTGCGGCCCTTGATCTCCTTGACGCGGCCGCGCAGCACCAGTTCCGGCCCCATCGGCGTGGGCTTGAGAAAGTCGACGTGCAGCGATCCGGTCACGAAGCGGAAGGGCGGTTCGCTGTCCATCTCGCGGTTCTCGGCGCGGTAGGCAGCGGCGGCGGCAGTGCCGGTGCTGTGACAGTCGATCAGCGAGGCAATCAGGCCGCCGTAGACGAAGCCGGGAATTGCGGTGTGCTCGGGCCTCGGGTGGAAGCGGGTGACGGTTTCGTCGCCTTCCCAGAACGTCTTGATCTGGTGGCCGTGTTCATTGAGGCGGCCGCAGCCATAACAGTGGGCGACGTTCTCGGGGTAGTAGTCCTGGAATGCGTGCACGGGCTTGCTCCTTCAAGGGTCAGAATCGTGCGTGCATCTTAGGCCGGCTGCAGAGGCATTCCCATTGCGCGTTCCGACATCGATCGTGCAAATTGCGCCAGCTTGATGCTTGGTGCGAAAGCACCGTCTATCGGGAAGGGTGGCTCCGGTACAGCCCGATCAGGGCAAGCGTGCTGCTGTCGTGCTGGTCCGTTCGCGGCGGCGCCGTGGCGGGGTCGAGCTCGGCGAGTACGCGGGCAGCCAGTTGCTTGCCCAACTCGACGCCCCATTGGTCGAAACTGTTGATGCCCCAGATCACGCCCTGAACGAAGCAGCGGTGCTCGTAGGCGGCGAGCAGGGCACCCAGCGTGCGGGCGTCCAGCCGGTCGAGCAGCAAGGTGTTGCTCGGGCGGTTGCCAGGAAAGCTGCGGTGTGGAACCAGCGCGTCGATCCGCGCTGCGGAAAGGCCGGCAGCTTGCATCTCCGCGCGAGCCTCGGCGTGGGTGCGGCCGCGCATCAGGGCTTCGGACTGTGCGACCATGTTCGCGAAGGCGATCCGATGCAGGGCCGGATCCTCTTCGCCGGGCTCAAGGACGCCGATGAAATCGACCGCGACCGTCTGCGTGCCCTGGTGCAGCAGCTGGAAATAGGCGTGTTGGCCGTTGATGCCCTGCTCGCCCCACACGACCGGACTCGTGGGGTAATCCACCGCGGTACCGTTTTCCCGGACCGACTTCCCGTTCGATTCCATCTCGAGCTGCTGAAGCCATGCTGGCAGCCGGTGCAGGCGCTGGTGATAGGGTGCGATCAACTGGCTGGGCACCTCGAGGAAGCTGGCGTTCCAGATGCCCGTCAGGGCCATCAGCACGGGCAGGTTGCGGGTGAACGGCGTGCTGCGGAAGTGCTCGTCCATCGCCCGTGCGCCGGCGAGCAGGGCATCGAAGCGCGCCGGGCCGAGGGCGAGCAGGATGGACAGCCCGACGGCACTCCACAATGAGAAGCGTCCGCCCACCCATTCCCAGAAGCCGAACATGTTTTCCGGGTCGATGCCGAAGGCCTGCACAGCCTGCGCGTTGGTCGACACGGCCACGAAATGGTGCGCAACGGCGTCCGCGGCGCCCGCCTGCGCAAGCAGCCATGCGCGTGCCGCGCGGGCGTTGGCGAGCGTCTCCTGGGTCGTGAAGGTTTTGGACACGACCACGAACAGCGTCGTCGCAGGCGTGCAGCCTGCGAGCACATCGCCGAGCTGGACGCCGTCGACGTTGGAGACGAAATGCACGCGCGGCCCTGCTCTCCCACGTTCGCGCAGCGCCTCGCACACCATCGCGGGGCCGAGGTCCGAGCCGCCGATTCCGATGTTCACCACGTCGGTAATGGGACGGCCGTCATATCCGCGCCAGTGCTCCCCGCGCACGCGGCGCGCGAAGTCATCCATGCGTGCACGCACGCCGGAAACCTCGGCGGCGACATCTGTGCCGTCCGCCATCCAGCGGGCGTGGGGTTCGCTGCGCAAGGCGACATGCAGGACGGCGCGGTCTTCCGTTCCGTTGATGTGCTGCCCCGAGAACATGGCCTCGATGCGCTCGCCCAGCCCGGAAGCCTCGGCAAGCGCCCCGAGCAGCGCCAGCTCCTTGTCACGCAGCAGGTTCTTGGAGAAGTCCAGGGTGAGGCCGCAGGCCGATACCCGCATGCACCGACCGCGATCAGGCGCTTGCTCGAACAGGTCGCGCAGGGTGTGTGTGGCGAGCTCGCGCCGGCAGTCGCGCAGGGCCTGCCAGATCCGGTTGTGCTGCGGGGCGTGCATGAGGGGACGGGGTGCGAGGGAGCGGAGAGCGGGCAGGCCGCGGATGGAGAATGCCGATGGGGCGAAAGCGGCGATCTTACCGGCCCCGCCGGGTGTTGTGTGCACCGCCTGCACCGCCGTCACAGCTCGGTACAGCGGCCGAAACGGCGCGCATGCCGCCCCAAGGCCTGCGCTATACTCGCGCTTCGAGCAATCATGCGAGATGCACGCAGGCATGCCGCAAAACATCCCCAATGCGCTGACCTGGGCGCGCATCGTTCTGATCCCCATCTTCGTCGGCCTGTTTTACCTGCCGGACGCGCTGATGCCGGTCGCGAGCAAGAATCTGATCGCAACCATTCTCTTCGTCGTCGCTGCGATCACGGACTGGTTCGACGGCTACCTCGCGCGTGCGCTGGGGCAGACCTCTGCATTCGGTGCCTTCCTCGATCCGGTTGCAGACAAGCTCATGGTGGCCGCGGCGTTGATCCTGCTCGTGCAGCTCGGGCGGGCAGACGCGCTGATCGCGGTGGTCATCATCGGGCGCGAGATCACGATTTCGGCTTTGCGTGAGTGGATGGCCCGGGTGGGGCAGTCGGCAAGCGTGGCGGTTGCCTACGTCGGCAAGCTCAAGACCGCGGCGCAGATGGTGGCGATTCCGATGCTGCTGTTCAATGCATCGCTCTTCGGTGTCGATGTGCGCGCGATCGGAAATGTGCTGATCTATGTCGCCGCCGCGCTCACGCTGTGGTCCATGGGCTACTATCTGCAGCGGGCAATGCCCTTGCTGCGCGAGAAGGAGTGAGATCCAGGGGTCGGGTGGCCACGATTGTGGTGTGCACCGTGGTTTCGAGGCAGGCGGCTCCGTGCGCAGCTTCAAGAAGTCGGGGTCAAAAGTTGGCGCTAAAAGTTGACGTCCTGAAAAAACTGCCTATAATGGCGGTCTTTCCCGGGCGGGAATAGCTCAGTTGGTAGAGCGCAACCTTGCCAAGGTTGAGGTCGCGAGTTCGAGACTCGTTTCCCGCTCCAAAGAATTCGAAAGGTCAGGCTTGGGCCTGGCCCGGAGGCTCCGGAGCCCGGGGCAGCCGGCCGAAACGGTCGTGGCGCGATGGCAGAGTGGTTATGCAGCGGCCTGCAAAGCCGTGTACCCCGGTTCGATTCCGAGTCGCGCCTCCAGTAGTTGAAGCAGTTTGCAGTATTGCGTCAGGGTGCTCGAGTCGATATACTTCGCGCCCTGTCGTCAAAGCGGGAATAGCTCAGTTGGTAGAGCGCAACCTTGCCAAGGTTGAGGTCGCGAGTTCGAGACTCGTTTCCCGCTCCAGATTACGAAGCCGGATGAATGCTCAGCGTTCATCCGGCTTCTGCTTTTGAGCGCCGCTTCCATGCAGACGCCTTCCATTCCCTTCCCGCTTCCGGCTGAAACCGTGCTGCCCGATTACGGTGCGGGCGGCATTTTTGGGTTCGCGCGGGGGTTGCGCAACTGGTTGCACGACCGGGATGCCGCTTGGCCTGCCGGTGGGGTTCCATCCAGCAGCGGCACCCTCGTGGTTGTACTCGTCATCGATGGCCTGGGCGACCGCTTCCTGTGTAGCGAAGGCGTCGGCTCCGCGCTGCATTCTGCACGGCAGGGGGCGCTCACATCGGTTTGCCCGAGCACGACGGCGAGCGCCGTGACGACATTGCTCACCGGCGTGGCGCCTGCCGAGCACGGTCTGAACGGCTGGTTCATCCACGACCGGCGCTTTGGCGGTGTGATTGCACCGCTACCGCTGGTACGGCGTGATGGAGAGGCGGTGGAGGCGTTTCGCCTGCTGCCTCGCCTGTGCCCGGTGCCGCCGATGTTCTTCCATGCTTGTCGGCCGGTGAACCTGATCTCCCCGGTCGAAATCGCGGGCTCGCGCTTCACCCGTCATCATGCGCGGGGGGCACATGTCGAGCCCTACGATGGTTTGGCGGATCTTGGCGCAGCAATCGTCGACATGGCGGACGCCCTCGCTGGCAGCGGGGGGCTCATTCATGCCTACTACCCTGGATTCGATGCCGTGAGCCATGTGCATGGCTGCCGTTCGCCCGAGGCGCTCGCGGAATTCTGGCGGGTCGATGCGATGTATTCCGCGCTCGTGCGCAGTCTTGCCGGGCGGGGCGTACATCTGGTGGCCACGGCCGACCACGGCTTCATCGACGCACCGCCCGAGCGCCGCATCGACATCGCACCGGAGGGCAGCTTGGCGCAGATGCTGGCGGCACCCTTGTTCGGTGAGCGTCGGCTTGCGCTCTGCTGCGTCCGCGAGGGCGCATGGGGTGAATTCGAGGCTTGGGCGGCCGAGGCGCTCGCAGGCCGGGCGGTGGCGGTCTGCGCGGCGGACTTCCTGGCGGCGGGGCTGCTTGGGCCGGGTAGGGCGCATCCGCGCCTCGCCGAGCGTGCGGGCAGTCATGTGCTGCTGATGGAGCCCGGCTGGACGATTGTCGATCACGTGTCTGGCGAGCGCGTCCATGACATGGTCGGCGTGCACGGCGGACTCAGCGCGGACGAAATGCTGGTGCCGCTGATCACGACGTACTGCTGAAGCCGCCTCGTCCTGCGCTCATGACGCGGTTGCGGCGACCGCAAGGGCCCGTAGATCAATGAACGACTCGGCTTGCCTTTATTTCCTTTCAGCTTGCTCGACGTTTTCCGGCGCGTTCGGGAGGATGGCAGCGCACATGGGCCGGTGCGGCGCCAGCGCTGCTTGGCGTTGTTCGGTGTCCCGCGAGCGCTCACCGTGGACGCTGCCGCGGTGGCCGCGCTCGGCGATCCTCAATCCTTGAACATTGCGCGGAGTTGCTCCACGTTTCGATGCCAATCGCCCAGTGCATCCGGATCATCGACGAGGTCGACGATCGTACGCCTGGCTTGGATGGGCTGCTGTTCCTGTGCGACATGCGGTGCGGGTGGATTGCCGGACACGCTCGGAACAGTGCCCGTGGCCTTCGGGTTCATCGTGGAAGTGGTCCAGACGGGATGGGTTGGCGGTGTCGGTCTTGTCCGCACGAATCAGGTTCACCACGATCTTCTTGAGCAGCGAGAGGTTCTGCGGCGCGTTGTCCTTGCGGATCATGCAGTCGTCTTCACTGAAGCAGACGTCGAGCATCCAGTGCAGGCGATTCTCGATGGCCCAGTGCGCGCGCACGGTCTTGGCCAGTTCTTTAGCGGTGAGTTTGCGCGAGCTGATGTAGTAACGCTCTTCGAGCTCAGCGGCCCTGTCGCCGACCACGCGTTGCGAGATGACGCAGCCGACCGTCTTCACATCGCCTCTGGCACTTTCCCATAGTTGCCTTCGCCATTGGCTGCTCTTTCCAGTCGATCCGCGGTGTATTTCTCGCCTCCCAATCTTGCCTGCTCTTTCGACAACGTAGGCGAGCCCGCCCCCTCGGTCGTCTTGACTTCCCAGACCTTGACCTCGCCAGTCTGGCTGTTGCGCCCGATCAGATTAGCGACTCGCCGCACTTGCCTTTCTCGACCGTGTTCTTCGGCTTCCCCTTGTCCTTCCCGCCGCCGCTACCCCGGGCCTTCTTCGCCCCCGTCTCGGAAGTCTGCTGGGCGGCTTCCTTGCCCGCGGTCTGCGCAACTTCCCTGCCGGCTGTCTTTCCCGCCGCCTCGATGGCGGCCCCGGCGGCCTTCCTGCCGAGCTTGGCCCCCGTGGCGGCCATGCCGGCGCCGGGGATCATCGCCGCGGCACTGATGGCCGCGTTGACAGTATCACCCTCTGCAAGATCGATCAGCGCATTGGCCCCGTCGGCGATCTCGCCCAGGCCGGGGATGAGGCCCACGACATCGAGGCCGGTGTGCGCCGCTTCGCCCCACTTGCCCCACCAGCTCTTCTCCTTGGGCGTGGGGGTGATCGGCGGCGCGCTGTTGCCGTGGGGGTTGGGCACGGTCTGCGGGACGATGATCCCCTGCGTGTTGCCGATCGGCCCTGGCTTGGGCGGGTTGTTGGGCTTGACCTGGGCGGAGACGGTCGAACGCGGGGCGCTCATGGCTCTTTCCAGTCCATCCACGCGGCCTGGCCTGTGTGCATGATCTTGACGAAGTCAGAAAAATTCTTGTCGTGCCGCGGCTATTTCCGGATTGCCGGGGTGGATGATTCGGACCGGTGTTGGAGAAATGCGAGGTCTCATCGCTTGTGACCGGGCGGCACCGCCGGCGTAAGGCCCTGGGCGCGCATGCGCTCGCGCACCACCTCCGGCGGGTCGGGCGGCCACTTCGCGCCCCTGGCGACCGTGAGGTCGCGCAGTTGTTCGAATTGCGAACGGAGTGGACTTGGTTGAAGCCCGTCCAAAGCTGTGTGGACAGACCATGTAACCGATACGCCGTTTGTACGGTGTGTCTCGACGTCAGCTCCTCGGCCGACCAGATACAGTGCTATCTCCGGCAGCCGAGTGTTGATAGCTTCGTGTAACGCCGTGCCGCCAATGCTGTCCCTGGCATTGATATCCGCGCCGCGCTGCAGCAGCAGCTTGACATGCTCGAGCGTGCCGCCGGGGCCGGCGGCTCTTTGCAATAGGGTTGAGCCATGGGGTTGCAGGTAATTGGGCGACAGCCCCCCGTCGAGCATGGCCTGCAAGAAGAGAAGGCCGGTTCGATCGTCGGGATCGCTGCGGGTGATGAAGGTGTATTCAAGTGCGCTGCCGATGCCTTGCGCGATCTGCGTCTCCGGATCCACCCCCAGCGACACCAGCGTCCTGACCGCTTCGTAGTTGGGGTGGCCGGGTGTGCCGGGCAGCATCGCGAACCACATCAGGGTCATGTTTCGGTTTCCCGGCGCGGACAGGTCGACACCGGGCGCGAGGCTGCGCACGGCGGTCATGTCGCCCGCCTCGATGGCGCGGGCGATTTCGAGTTTGCGCCCGACGAAGAAATCCTCCGCCCGGTAGCGCTTGATTCCGATCATGCGCGCGACTCCTGTGTCGTTGCACGCCGCCAGCGCCAGGCCGCCGATGACCAGCAAGGCGCGCCGCCGTGTGAGAGAGAATAAAGAATCGAGTGTCATCCGCAGTGTTTTCCCGTGGCCTGTGCGAGTACTTCCTGGTCGACGCGCTTTTGCGCCTCGATTGCCTCGATGACCTGGTCCATGCCATGGCGATCGAGCGGGGTGCCGTGCCCCGGCAACTCCAGAGGCAGCCCTGCGGCGTCCGGCATCACGCTTGCCAGGCCGACCTTGACGGCGGCGCCCAACGCGCCGAAGAGCCCGGCCGCCACGAGCGTGGCCCCGATGCCCTGCTCCTGGGTGCCTGTGAGCACATCGCCCTCGATGCGGTGGGCGATGATGTTCTCCCGAGCCGGAATATGGGGCGTGCCGCCGTAGCGGGCCACCGTCTGCGGATGCAGCCCGGCGGCGTTGAAGGTGTTGGCGGGCAGGCCGCTGGCGCGTGAAGCCGCCGAGGCCAGGCCGCCGCCCAGCGAGTGGCCGGTGATCGTGGCGTTGGAATTGGCGTCCTTGAGCTTAGTCCCGATACCCACCGCCCGATCGTAGTACGGGGAGTGCCGGTTCAGGCCCTGGGCGAGGTTGTTGTCCCAGTCTTCCGCGTTCTGCGTGCCCTTGAAGGCGATGGTCGGCTTCAGGTCGTTGCCGAAGACGGTGGGGTCGGGTTCATACACCTGTGCGCCGAAATTTGAGCCCTTGATACGCAAATCCTTCGATTTCAGACCATGCTGCGCCAGCTTTTGTGGATCGTTACTGATGTTCTTCCAGCCGGGGGGCGCCTCCCCCGGGCGGTAGGCGCTGTCGGACAGTCGTGCATGCTCGACGGCGACGTTGTTGCGCGCGAAGCGTCCGGTCGCCGCCGCCAGCCGGTCGCGCCCGGCCCCGGACGGCATCTGTGCGAGCTTGTCCCGGGCCGCGGCGATCTGCGCCTGGCGGCATTGCCAGCGTCGGGCCTTGGCCGCATCCGCGCCGGCTTCATCGGGTTTGTTCCAGTTCATCCACATCGAGTCGCCGGTACGCACGATCGGCTGGCCATTGACAAAGACATTGCTGCTCTTGCCGATGTTGTGGCTGATCTTCACGTGGGTGCGCGAGACCACGCCCTTGCCCGCGCCCGCCTCGTCGCCCGTGACGTGGTCGACGTAGCTCTCGTTGTGCAGATAGACCGGCTTGTCCTGCAGGAAGACGCTGGGCGAGCACTGGCGGCTCTGGTCCATCGTGTGGGTGATGGGGTAGGGGACGGGCTTGCCCTTCTTGCTGGGGGTGATGCACACATCGGGGGCGAGGCTCACCAGCCGAAAGCGCGCGTCCTGGGCGACGATGTTCTCATCGGCCATGGGGGCGCTCCGGGGCGAGGCTCGCGCGGGTGCCGGGCGGCCAGGTGCCGAGCTCGAGGGCGCGCAGCCCGGTGCGCGCGCTGACGGTGGCGCGGCGCACCACGGTCAGGGTGGCCGCTTCCGGGTCGATGATGACCGTGTCGATGTGCATGGGCGCGAAGAGGAGCGGCCCGGCTGAGAGGCGCAGCAGCAGCTGCAGATCCTGCCTGGGCAGCGCGAAGCGCATCGTGTCCCCGCCCGATCCGGCCGGGGGCGTGAGGTGGATCAGGGCGACGGTCTCCCCGCCCTGGGGGTAGGCGATCTGCTGGTCCTCGGGGGCGCAGTTCCAGTAGCGGTAGTCGTGATCGCGCGGCGAGCGCGGCCACTGGGTGGCCTTCCAGGCCTCGCCGTGGGTGCCCGTGAGCGCCAGGCGGGGTTGCCACCAGCGGCCCATGGGCCCCAGGCCGACCACCGGGTAGTCCGCCTGGCCGATGAAGGGGGTGTCGAGCGCCTCGATCTGGGGCGCGGCCCGGTAGGTGCGCTGCACCTGGGCCCAGTCGAGCCCGCGCTGGGCCTCGAGCAGCGCACGCACGCCCTCCAGGGCGCGCAGCAGCGGCTCCGGGTCGCGGCCGCGGCCGATCGGATTGTTGGGCGCGTGCTCGGGCAGCTCCTCGATGGCCTGGGCGACCCGGGCCTCCTCGGCCGGCCCCAGGTGGGGTGCCGCCGCCAGCTCGTCGAGCGCCTGCTGCGCGCTGACCGTGTTGGGGCCCCCGAACGCCAGCTCATACACGATGGGGACCTGGGTCACCGGCTCGGGAGCGCTCAGCTGCCAGCCGAGCAAGCCCTTTGTGCGCTCGCGCGGGCCGGTCACCTGAAACACCTTGCGGATGGCCTCGCCGAAGCCGAAACCCGCCTGCCAGCGCGCGCTGGGGCGGCCCTTCGGGCTGTAGGCGCGCGCATTGACCACCAGCACATCGCACTTGGGCTTGTAGGGGGCGAGGTCGCTCTCCTGGATCACGCTCGAAGCGTTGATGGCCGCGCGATACTGGTCCGCCTCGCACAGGGGCGGCTGCTCGCCCGGCGGCAGGAGCACGGGCTCGAAGGCCTCGCCGTCCGCGCCACCGCGCTGCGCGAGGCGGTAGGTCGTGCGGCAGACCATGACGTGGAAGATCTCGTCGAAGGGATCGACGTGCTGGAAGTACTGGCTGGGCCACGGGGTGTGGTTGGTGACTTCGGGCAAGGGGGCCGCTTCGAGCGGCGCGGGCAGCGGCAGGTCGGGGCCGTTCATGCGGGCGTTCTTTGTGGGGGTTCAGTTCAGGTCGATGCGCTCGGACTCGACCCCGACGTGCTGGCTGCCGACGATGTCGATATTGGCGCCATTGACGGTGACCGTGCCGTCGGCCTTCATCACGAGTACGCTGGCGCCCACCCGCAGCGTGATGCTCTCGCCGGCCTCGAGGGTGTAGTGCTGGCCCACGGTCGTGCGCTTGTTCTGTCCGACCTGGGCCGTCTGGCTCATGCCTACCACGGTGTTCATGGCGAGCCCCACGTTCAGGCTGTAGCCCAGGCCCACGTTCTCCATGCGGCCCATGCCCACGTTCTGCATGTAGGCCATGGCGATGGTCTCGGTCTTGAACTTGCCGACCTTGACCGACCAGCTCGATCCGATGCGGTCGGTCTCGTTGCGGTCGATGGTTTTCCTGCGGCTCTTGTGGACGGTGACCGCCTCGTTGCCGTCCACGGCCTCGGTGCGGTTGCCGTGGATGGCGATGGTCTCGTTGCGATCCACCGTCTCGGTCCGGTTCTGGTGGATGGTGATGGTCTCGTTGCCGTCGACCGTCTCGGTGCGGTGGCGATGGACGAGGGTGGTCTCGTCGCGGTCGATGGTCTTGGCGCGGTCCTGGCCGACCCAATGGGTCTCATCAACTTCCACCTCTATGTCCTGGTTGCGCTCGGCGTGGATCCACAGCTGCTCGGCGCCCTTGAGGTCTTCGAAGCGGATGGCGTTGGCGTTGGCCGGCCCGCCCCCCTTGCTCGAACGGGTGAGGATGCCCGACTGGGTCTTGTTGGCCGGCAGCGCCCAGGGGGGCATCTGCGCCGCGTTATAGACGCGCCCGGTGACGATGGGCCGGTCCGGGTCGCCGCCCTCGTGGTCGACGATCACCTCCTGGCCGATGCGCGGCAGGTGGATGGCCCCGAAGTTGGCCCCCGCCCAGGGCTGGGCCACCCGGATCCAGCAGGTGTCGGTGCCGTCCTTCTTGCCGTAGCGGTCCCAGTGGAAGTGGACCTTGATACGGCCGTACTCATCCGTGTAGATCTCCTCGCCCGGCGGGCCCACCACCACGGCGGTCTGCACGCCGCGGGTGCGCGGCACGGGGGTGACCAGCGGTGCGCGCCAGGGGCGGTCGGCGGGCACGGTCTCCACCGCCACCCGGAAGACGCTCTCGTTGGCACCCGAGGCGGCCTCGTAGTCGTTGTCGGCGATGTCGTAGGTAGCGGCGACCACGACGAACTCGCGGTTGAGCTCGGCGCGCGGGTGCTCGGTGAGCGCGAAGCGGTAGCCGGGGGCGGCCCCGCGCACCCGCCCGGCCAGCTCGATCCGCTCCTGCTCGCGCTGCAGCCGCTCCAGCGTGTCGGCCGCGTAGTGCTTGCCGTCGGCCGTCTGCACGTAGTTGCCCGGCCAGGCGAAGCGGGCGTAGTGGTCGAACAGATGCCCGCGCGGGTCGTTGTGCTCGGTGGTCAGATCGGCCGCCGGGCGCTTGAAGTCGTAGTCGGTGTGGGTGATGCGGCCCGTCTCGACCTGGCGCGACAGGCGCCAGAAGTCGAAGTGGTCCGCGTCGGCGCGGGCCTCGGTGCCGTCGTAGTAGGGCACCGAGGCGTAGCCGGGAAAGACCGGGTGGCTGGTGAAGTGGTCGGCCAGCACCATGGTCTCGCCGTCCGGGCCGTGCTCGAACCAGAAGAAGATGCCTTCGTGCTCGAGGCGGCGGCAGATGAAGTCGAGATCCGTTTCGCTGTATTGCGTCAAATATTCCCAGCGCTTGTACGTAGCCTTCAGGCGCATGTCGAAGCGCACCGCGTTCTCCCCGAGCACCTGGTAGAGGATCTCGGGCACGGTCTTGTTCTGCCAGATGCGAAAGTCCGAGCGGCGCGAGGCGTGCCACAGCTTCGGGGCCACCGTGGCCTCGTACACCCAGTGCCGGCCCTGCCGCCCGATGGCCGAGAAACGCACCATCTGCCCCGCCAGAAACCGCTTGCCGCGCCGGTCGGCTTCCAACTCGATCGCGCAGCGCTCGCCGATCATCGCCTGGCAGTCCAGGTTCGGGTCCAGGGACTTGAAGCGCACGTCGAACCCGTACAGCGAGGACATCGCCTCGCGTCCGGCGAGGCTCACCGCCCACAGGGCGTCGCCCAGGGGGGTGTGGGCTATGAGAAGGCGGTTCATGATCGAGTCGTAACTGTCATCAGAGCATTGCTGGGACGCGCGGGCAGGGACACGAGGTCACTGCGCGGGGAGGATGAGGATGTCCACGCGGCGATTCACTGCACGCCCCTCGCGGGTGTCGTTGGAGGCGATGGGTTCGGTCTGACCGCGCCCTTCATACTGGACGCGCGACGGATCGAGCCCGGCCTGGATCATCTGGCGGGAAGCCGCTTTTGCGCGCGCGGTCGATAACTCGACGTTCCGAGCCGCGCTGCCGCTGGTGTCGGTGTGGCCGACGGCGCGCACGATGTAACCCTCGTGGTTCCGCATTACTCGGGTCACGTGATGGAGAGCAGCCTTGAGATCGTCACTCGGGGTGGCACGTGCCCGAGCGAAGGCATCGGCCGAGCGAATTTGGACGAGGATGGTGGCGTCCTCCTTTTCGCTGACGCTCAGGAAGGGGCTCGTGCGCAGGGCCGAGATCATCTGGGCGCGTATGACGACCGTTAGGTCGGGAGTCGGGGCCTGGGGCGCGGCCGGGTCGGTCGGGGCGTCCGGCACCGTTGCGCAGGCGGAAACGAGCAGGCAGGCAAAGCCGGCTAGAGCGACGGTGGTGAACTTGTAAAGGTAGTGCATCAGAGGGCTCCTGGTGGGGTGCTAGGGGCGTCGGGGGCCCCGTTACGGGGGAAGGGCGCAGGCGCAGGTGCGCGCGTTCGCGGAGGGGAACTGGGCCTGGCAAGGGCACGGCTCAGTGTCCGCACCCTGACGTTCCGGGCGGCGCAAAGTCCGCTGGGGTGCCAGTCTCGATGCCGGGCGTGCCGCCCGGGGGGGGGGCGAGGTCAACGAAGCGCGCGTAGTGGAAGCGCGTGTTGCATTCGAGACCAGTGCTGTAGGCTTCGAGCGTGACGACGCCAGTGGCCCGGTAAGCGATGTCCCGGTCCTGGATGTTGTTCAGGGCGGCCGGGCCGAAGACGGTGGTGATGGCCTCGGCCTGAGTATCGTCGAGGTAGTCGAGTTCGATGGCTATGGTCATGGCGGGGGTTTCGTCCGAGACGAGCACCTTCGGCAGACGGCCGATCTGGTCGGGGGCGGGGATGAGCACCAGGTGGAGGTGCCGCTCGGTATCGCCGTCGATGGTGGAGGTGGTGGCGAACGCCACCAGTTCGCCGGCCAAGCTCACCCGGCCCTTGAAGGCCGTGAGGGACTCGTACCGGGGGGTGGCGTCCCGTTCCAGTGAGTAGCCCGGCGGCAGCACCACGGACTGCTCTGCGGCGCAGCCGGCGAAGGGCAGCGAGAGGGCCAGGGCGGCGAACAGCGCCGCCGCGGTTTGCCAGGCTTTGCGCACTATCGGAAGTCCTCCTCGATGACCAGCGAAACGTTCTCGATTCCCCTGGACCTGAAAAACTCGATGAGTTCGGCCAGCATGGCCCGGCTCGAGCCGACGCTGTCCTTGGTGAAGGTCTTGCCGGGCAGCAGGCAGCCCTCGGTGTCGGCGGCCGTGTTTCCGGCGTGGATCAGGATGTAGCGTTCTCTGGGGACCTGCTCGTTGTACAGGTGGGGAAGGGTGGCGCGGAAGCGCGGGCTGGTGTGCCAGCGCAGCGTGTAGGTGCCGGGGGGGATCCGCCGCTCCTGGTTCGGGATCCGGGTGGACGGGCCCCTTTCCTCGAGGATGTAGCCCGTGAGCGTGTTGTCGCCGGCGGTGAACTCGGAGACCGTCGAGACGACGCTCTCGGTCCGGCGCACAATCTTGATGACATTAGAGTCAAGTGACATGTCGACTTCCTCGAAGGCGGGATGGGGGCAGGCGACCGCCTGCCCGCGCCCTGCGGCGACTTAGACCATGTTCTTCTTGACGTCCCAGGTGCCGGTGACTGCGGCGCCCATGGAGCCGTCTGCGTTCTGCTCCTTCACCTCAACCTTGATCTTCGAGTACGAGATGCCAACCGACTCCGTGACCCGGGCGTCGGAGGTGGAGCCGGACGGGCCGGCGTGGGTGATGATGCAGTCGGTCATGGTGACGCGCATGTATTCCTGCGAGCCGTCACCGACCTTGCAGCAGGAAACTTCCACTGTCCCCACGTGCTTGCCGGAGGCGCAGTACTGCATCAGATTGGGGGTGGCCTTGTCCACGTAGTGGACGAAGTTCAGGGTGTCGAAGCTGGCCTTGCCCACGCCGCCGCCGCCGCCGGTGAACATGGACGAGGACTGGGATACGCCGTAGCCGAAGGACAGCACGTCGATCCAGCCAGTATGTTTAGAATCCTTGGATTCGCCGTCGATGCCGGCGATCTTGATGAAGAAATCCTGCAAAGAAGCCATAGTCGTGTTTCTCTCGGGTTGCAAGTGGGGAGGTGGGCGCAGCGCAGCTGCCTGTGCCCGGTGGGGTCAGGTCGTACCTTCCGGCTTCAGGGATGGCAGCCGCGACACGAGTCGCAGGCTCATCGTGAGGCCCTCCAACTGGTAGTGCGGCCTGAGGAAGAACTTGGCGGTGTAGTAGCCGGGGTTTTCCGCGACCTCCTCCACCATTACCTCGGCAGCGGCGAGGGGTTTGCGTGCCTTGGTGTCCTGGCTGGAGTTCGCCGGGTCGCCATCCACGTAGTTCATGATCCAGTCGTTGAGCCAGCGCTGGACGTCGTCGCGCTCCTTGAAGCTTCCGATCTTGTCGCGCACGATGCACTTCAGATAGTGCGCGAAGCGGCAGCAGGCGAAGAGATAGGGCAGGCGCGCCGAAAGGTGGGCATTTGCCGTAGCGTCGGGATCGTAATATTCGGCCGGTTTCTGCAGGCTTTGGGCTCCGATGAATGCGGCCATGTCGGTGTTCTTGCGGTGAATCAGGGGCATGAAGCCGTTCTTGGCGAGTTCGGCCTCGCGACGGTCGGAGATTGCGATCTCGGTGGGACACTTCATGTCCACGCCGCCGTCGTCGCTGGGGAACGTGTGGCAGGGCAGACCCTCGACTAGCCCCCCGGATTCGACGCCCCGGATGGAAGTGGCCCAGCCGTAGTACTTGAAGCTGCGGTTGATGTTCACCGCCATGGCGAAGGCAGCGTTCACCCAAAGGTAGCGGGAGTGGTCGTCCCCCTCGGTGGACTCCTCGAAGTCGAACTCGTCCACCGGGTTGGTGCGGGCGCCGTAGGGCAGGCGGCCCAGGAAGCGTGGCATGGCCAGACCGATGTAGCGCGAATCGTCGGAGTCGCGCAGGCTGCGCCAGGGGGCGTACTCGGTGTTTTCGAAGATCTTGGTGAGGTCGCGGGGGTTGGCCAGTTCCTGCCACGAGTTCATTTGCATGACGCCGGGGTCGGCGCCGGCGATGACGGGGCAGTGCGCAGCGGCCGCGATCTTGCTAATCTCGCCAAGCAGCTCCACATCCGGCGCGGAGTGGTCGAAATAGTAGTCACCCACCAGGCAGCCGTAGGGGGCGCCGCCCAACTGACCGTACTCCTCCTCGTAGATCCGGCGGAAGATGGGGCCCTGGTCCCAGCCGATGCCCTTGTGGCGGCGCAGATTGCGGTGGAGGTCCTTCTTGGAGATGTTCATCACCCGGATCTTGAGCATCTCGTCTGTTTCGGTGCTGTTGACGAGATAGTGCAAGCCGCGCCAGGTGGATTCGAGACGCTGGAAATCCGGCTTGTGGATGATCTCGTCTACCTGCTCGGAGAGCTTGCGGTCGATTTCGGCGATGATGGCCTGTATTGAGCGGTAGGCGTCGCCGGATAGCTGGACGGCCGAGTCGAGGGCCTGCTCGGCGAGCGTACGCACGGCAGCCTCGACGGCGGTTCGCTGCTCGTCGGTCTTCGGCTTGAATTCCTTCTCGAGAAGGTTGGCGAGATCGGACTGCTCCGTGACCTGATGGGCGCCGGCTTCTTGCAGTCTTGCTTGCGTCATTGCGAGGCGGCCTCCGGTTTCGGTTCTGCGGATGGCAGCTCTTGTGCAGCCTTTGGCAGGGTGGCCAGCGCCTTTAGGGTGGCCGGGTCGCGCAGCAGTTCGGCAAGCAGGTTCTCGGCGCCGGTCTTGCCGTCCATGTAGCTGAGGAGGTTGTTGAGCTGAGTGCGCGCCTCGAGCAGGCGGCGCAGGGGCTCCACCTTGCGGGCGACCGCGGCGGGGCTGAAGTCGTCCATGTTCTCGAAGGTGATGTCGACCGCCAGCTCACCTTTACCTGTGAGGGTGTTTGTCACGGGAAAGGCGACCCGAGGCCTCACGGCCTTCATGCGCTCGTCGAAGTTGTCGATGTCGATCTCGAGGAACTTGCGGTCGGCGACGGTTGGAAGCGCTTCGGCCGGATTGCCGGAAAGGTCGGCCATCACGCCCATGACAAAGGGAAGCTGGACCTTCTTCTCTGAGCCGTAGAGCTCGACGTCGTATTCGATCTGTACGCGGGGGGCGCGGTTGCGGGCGATGAACTTCTGCCCGCTCTTGCCCTTCGGTATGTCGTTTCTGATTGCCACGTGTTTGCTCCTTGGAATCGTTCGGTGTCGGAAAGGGGCGCTAGGCCCGGGAGCCGGCCAGATGTTCCAACTGGGCGAGCCCTTCGGGCACCAGCTCGGCGAGGATCTGGGCGAAGTCGAGGTCGCTCAGGCGCTCGATGCGGCGGATGAGCAGCGGCGCCGGGTGCGACGGTTCGTGCGCTTCGAAATAGGCTCGGGCGATGGCGAGGGCGCGGAAGGCGTCGGCGCGGCTGTCCACCCGCGGAGGCAGCGCAGCGGCAGGCGGCCGCGCTGCAGGCGCGGGCGTGCCTGCGGCGGCGGGCGGCTCCGCCGCGTCCGCCTGCGGGACGCCGTCGGCCTCTCCGGGCGGGGCCACGGCCGCCTCGACGCGGGCGAGGACCTCCGCAAGGGGGGCCAGCTCGGGCCAGTAGTCGGCTTCCACGCGCCCGCGCCAGGTGGCCTCGATGGTGGCCAGGGACTTGCGCGCCTCGGCTAGCAGGGCGATGCGCACGGCATTGCGCTCGCGCTCAGCGCTGACCAGCCGGGACAGGTGATCGGCGGTGGAGACGGTGGCGCTGGCCGGCACGGGTCGGCCGCGCAGGACGAGGTCGGCCTCCCCCACGGTCACGGTGCCGGCCTGGGATTCCAGGAGTGGGGCGGCGCGGACCGCCCGCATCATGCCTTTCGGGTCGGCGAGGGAGGCCAGCGCGTTCATGCGCGGCAGCGGGTCGCGCTCTCCGTCGTACACGAGCAAAGGATGTAGCGCCTCCCAGTGCTCCTCCAGCCACCCGCGGACCAGACGCAGTCCGATGGTGAGACCGGAAAGTCCGTCGAGCTCGGTGGCTGCGAGTGTCACGGTCACCAGCACCCGCAGGTCCCGGGTCTCGTGCAACAGTTGCGCGCCGCGGTCGAGCACCTGGTTCCAGTCGGGCTCCTGGGCCGGGAGGATGCTGTCGCCGAGTTGCTGCTCGGCGCGTCCCCGGGCCTGGGTCATGAACTCCAGAAAGGCGGATGAATACTCTAAGTCCGGACCGCACGGGCTTCCGTTCGGCATATTTCCTGCAGCACTGAGTCGGTCGAGAAGCTTCGAGGTCATGGGGTCTGCGTCGGCGAGGGGGGCGGAATGCAAGTGTCGGCCCCGATAGGCCATAGTCATCAATGGTGTTTCAATGTCGCGATTGTTGTGCATGACGATAGGATATGTCAATGCACTTTTAAGTTGTCTATGGAATATACTCTCGTCTTGTTCGCCTATAGGAAATCGACAGGGATGGCCGGTATACACCCCGCGACGTGTGCTTGCCCCGGCGACAAGGGGGCGGGACGCCGGGTTTTTCTTTACTGCGGTGCAGCCGCTTTCGCGCTGGCCGCTGGCTGTTCGACCATCTCGCGGCGGGAGCTGCCGGTGCCCCTGGAGCTTTTCATAGCTGCCTCGGAACGGCTCAACCCCACGGAGCAGGGGAGGCCCTCGCCGGTGCTGGTGCGCATCTACGGACTCAGCCAGCGCGGGTTCTTCACTTCGGCTGACTATTTCGCCTTGCTCGGTAGCGGGGGGTTGCCTGGCAACGGTGAGGTGGTGGACGTGGAGGAGTTCATGCTCATGCCGGGCGAGGTGCGGGTGATCCGCCGCCGCGCGGCGCTGGACGTCCGCTTCATCGGCGTCGCGGCCGGCTACCGCGACGTGGGGGAGAGCGTGTGGCGCGCGATCGCGGCAGTTCCTGCGCCCCATCGGGCCGGCCGCCTGTGGGCTCGGGACAGCTCGCCGGTCCGCAAGTACAGCCTGATGATCGGCGAGCGCGCGGTCGTGATCGAGGAGAGTGAAGAGTGACACGGAAGCCCATGGTTGGGCCGGCAGGGCAAGGCAATCTCGGGAGCGATCGGTGAGCGGCGAGCACAAGGTGGTCTGGTCTGAGGGGATGTTCCTCCGGCCGCAGCATTTCCAGCAGCAGGAGCGCTATCTCGAGGCGCTGGTGCGGCGCCGGACGGTGGCAGTGCTCGAGCTCGGCTGGGGGTTCTCCGCCCTGGAGGTGGACGAGGATGCCCTGTCCCTGGGGCGGGTGGTGATCCGCGCCGCCTCGGGGGTGATGCCCGACGGCACCCCGTTCCACCTGCCGCGGGACGCCTCCGGGCTGTTGAGCCTGGATCTGCCCGCGACGGCGCGCGACACAGTGGTGTGCTTGGCCGTGCCCCCCGCAGACAGTGGCGGGGACAGCGTGCTGTTCGAGGAGGACGCGGCCAGCGCGGCGCGCTGGCTGGCGGTCGTGGACGAGGCGCGGGATGCGAACCGGCCGGGGGCCGGGGGCGCCGAGATCCAGACCGGGCGCATGCGCTTCCGGCTGTTCCCGGCGGCCGAGGTGCCCACCGGATGGATCGGGCTGGGCGTGGTCCGGGTGGCCGAGTTGCTGGCCAGCAACGCGGTGCTGCTGGACCGGGACTACATCCCGCCCATGCTCGCCTGCAAGGGGCATCCGGTGCTCGACGGGTTCGTCCGGGAGGTCGCCGGTCTGCTCAGCCAGCGTGCCGACGCCCTGGCCAGCCGGCTCACGGCCGGCGGGCGCGGCGGTGTGTCGGAGGTGGCGGACTTCCTGCTGCTCAAGCTCGTGAACCACTGGCTTCCGCCCATGATGCACCTGGACAGCCGCGACGCCGTGCACCCCGAGCGGCTCTACAGCAAACTGCTGCGGCTGGTGGGCGAGCTGGCGACCTTCTCGAGCCAGCGTCGCGCGAGCGTCTATCCCTGCTACCGCCACGACGCCCTCAAGGAGAGCTTCGCGCCCGTCATGGCGGACCTGCGGCGGGCCCTGTCCCTGGTGATGGAGCAGACGGCGATCCGGGTGCCGCTGGAGGAGCGCAAGTACGGAATCCGCATGGCGGTGGTGCCGGACCGGCAGCTGCTGCGCAGCGCCTCCTTCGTCTTCGCCGCCCACGCGGGCCTGCCGCCGGACCAGCTTCAGGCGCAGTTTCCCGCGCAGGTCAAGGTGGGGCCGGTGGAGAAGATCCGCGACCTAGTCAACCTCCACCTGCCCGGCGTACGCCTCAAGCCGCTGCCCATCGCGCCTCGGGAACTGCCCTACCACGCCGGCTACCAGTACTTCGAGCTCGACTCCCACCATGAGCTGTGGCGCGAGCTCGAGCGCAGCGCGGGCATCGCCGTGCACATCGCCGGCGAGTTCCCGGATCTCGATCTCGAATGCTGGGCGATCAGGCGATGACGGACGCTTCGAACCGGGAACGCCCCGAGAGCGCCCCCGGCCCCCAGGGCGTGGAGCGCGTGGAGGGGATGGACAACTTCGACGCCCTCGCCGAGGGCGGGTCGGCGCGGCTCGGGCCGGGCCGGGGGGATGGCTTGCGCGACGAACGGCCCGAGCGCCTGCAGGCCGCGCCCTCCTGCAGCGACAATCCCCTCGTGCGCGCCGCCTTGCGCGTGCTCAACCTGCTGCCGGTGCTGCGCACCATGACGGCCCAGGAGGATCCCGCCGGCCTGCACCGCGTGCTGGCCGACGAGGTGCGCTTCTTCGAGCAGCAGGCGCTGGCGGCCAACGTGTCCCGGGACGAGGTTATCGCCGCCCGCTACTGCCTGTGCACCGCGCTGGACGAGACCGCCGCGCTCACCCCTTGGGGCAGCCGCGGCGTGTGGGCCCGGCACAGCCTGCTGGTGGCCTTCCACAACGAGACCTGGGGCGGCGAGAAATTCTTCCAGCTGCTCGCCCGCCTGGCCCAGCACCCGGAGCGCCACCACAAGCTGATCGAGCTGCTCTACCTGTGCATGGCGCTCGGCTTCGAGGGCAAGTTCCGGGTCCAGGGCGACGGGCATTCCCAGCTGGAGATCCTCAAGCGGCGCATCGCGGCGCTGCTGGAGCAGAACGCCGGCGGGCACGAGGGGAGGCTCTCGCCCCACTGGGCCGGCGTGGCCTCCGTGCGCGAGGCCTGGCGCACCGTTCCGCCCTGGGTGGTGGCGACCATCTGCGCCGCCATCGCCTTCCTCGTCTACGCCTGGTTCACTTTCTCCCTCGGGCCGCGTTCCGATGCGGTCTACGCGCGGCTGGCGGGCCTCGAGGTGCCGCCCCTGGTGCTCGCCACGCCTCCGCCGCCGGCCCCGCCCCGCCTGCACCGCTTTCTCGAAGCGGAGATCCGCGCGGGCCTCCTGGAGGTGATGGACCTGCCCGACCGCAGCGTCGTCACCCTTCTGGGCGACGGCCTGTTCGATTCCGGCAGCGCCGAGCCCCGCTCCGCCTACCTGGCCGTGCTGGGCCGCATCGCCGACGCCCTGGACGAGGTCGATGGTGAGGTGCTGGTGACCGGCTACACCGACAGCATTCCCATGCGCAGCGTGCGCTTCCCGTCCAACTGGCACCTTTCCCAGGCCCGCGCCAACTCGGTGTCCGACCTGCTGGAGGGGCAGATCGCGAGGAAGGGGCGCATCCGCTCCGAAGGCCGGGGCGAGGCCAACCCGCGGGCCGACAACGGCAGCGCGGACGGCCGCGCGCGCAACCGCCGGGTGGAGATCGTGGTGATGCTGCGGACGAGCGAGATCCAGCGTCAGATCAACCGCGCCGGCATGCCGCCCGCGAGCTCCCCGGGAGGCGTACGATGATCGGCTCGGCCCTTTACCGTCTCTTCAGCATCCTGCTGTCGCGCGCCTTCTGGACCTTCGTCGGTCTGGTGGTGGCGGCCCTGCTGATCTGGTTCATCGGCCCGCTCATCGCCATCGGCGACTGGCAACCCCTGGTCGGCACGTGGGCCCGCTTCTGGACCATCGTCGCCCTGGTGGCCCTCGTGCTCCTGCGCATCCTCCTTCGCCGCTGGCGTCGCAGCGCCACGAACGCCGGAGTGACGGAGCGCCTGCGCGAGGTGCTCGCCACCCGGCGCACCGAGGAAAGCGGCGAGATCGTCCTGTTGCGGCAACGCTTCGACGAGGCGCTGGCGATCCTGCGGCGCACCCGCTTCGCCGGAAAGGCCTCGTCCTTCATGGGCCGGCTGCTGGCGCGCGGACGCTATCTCTACGAACTGCCCTGGTACATCATCATCGGCGCACCGGGGGCGGGCAAGACCACCGCGCTGCTCAACTCCGGGCTGGGCTTTCCCCTGGCCAAGTCCCACGGGCGGGTGGCGATCAAGGGGGTCGGTGGCACGCGCAACTGCGACTGGTGGTTCACCGACGAGGCGGTCCTCATCGACACCGCGGGGCGCTATACCACCCACGAGAGCGACGGCGCGGCCGACAAGGCCGAATGGCGCGGCTTCATGGGGCTCCTGCGCAAGACCCGCGCGAGCCAGCCCATCAACGGCGTGCTGGTGGCGGTATCGGTCACCGAGCTGCTCGATGCGGGGCCGGACGGGCGGCGCGCCCACGCCGAGATCCTGCGCGAACGCCTGGACGAACTGCGCAACGACCTGGGCATCGCCTTCCCGGTCTATCTGCTGGTGAGCAAGTGCGACCTGCTGCGCGGCTTCGACGAGTACTTCGCGCCGCTGGACCGGGCCGGCCGCGAGCAGGTCTGGGGCGCGACCTTCCCTTACGTGGAAGGGCGCACCATGGCCCACGACGGCAAGGCCGTGAGCGAGGAGCTGGGGCTGCTCATGAGGCGCGTCGACGCCGGGCTGGTGGACGCCCTGCAGCGCGAGTCCGAGCTCGTCCGCCGCGAGGCCCTGCATTCCTTCCCCCAGCAGTTCGCCCTGCTGTGCGACAGCGTGCGGGAGCTCAGCGAGCGCCTGTTCGCCGATTCGCGCTTCTCCGCCGCGCCGATGCTGCGCGGGATCTACTTCACCAGCGGAACCCAGGAGGGCACGCCCCTCGACCGGGTGGTGAACACCCTTGGCGCCAGGCCCCAGGCCACCGAGGGCGAGCGGGTGGGCAGGGAAACCGGCAAGAGCTACTTCCTGCGCGAGCTGCTGAGCCGCGTCGTGTTCGCCGAGGCGCACCTGGCAGGGCACAACCGCAAGGTGAACCGCCGGTCCCGCGCGCTGCACTATGCCGCCTACGCCGCGAGCGTGCTGCTGCTGGTCGGCGCCATCGGCGCGTGGACCACCAGCTATCGCAACAACCTCACCTACATCGCCGAGGTGGACGCGAAGGTCGACCCGCTGGGGGTCAAGCTCATCGAGCTGCCGCCGACCGTGGATGGCAACATCTACGCCCTCCTGGAGCCCCTGAGCGCGGCCGAGACCCTGCCCGACAGCGTCCGCTTCCGGGCGCCGGATCCGCTCACCCCCTGGACCTTCGGGCTCTACCAGGGCGGCAAGCTGGAGGCCGGGGCGCGTCCGATCTACGAGGACCTGCTGCGCACGCGCCTCGCGCCCACCCTCAAGCTGCGCCTGGAGAGCCTGCTGCGCTCGGTGGCCCTGGAGGATCTGGAGTTCGCCTACGAGATCCTCAAGGCCTACCTCATGATGCACCAGCCGGAGCGCTTCGACCCCGAGGCGTTCAAGGGCTTCGTGCTCGCCGATTGGGACTACAACATGCCTGCGGGCTCTGCGCCCGAGGAGCGCCATGCGCTGGAGCGCCACGTGTCGGCCCTGATCGCGCTGGGGGCGGTGTTCCCGGCCTCCGAGCCCGACAGCGTGCTGGTGGCTGAGACCCGCGCCCGGCTGAAGCAGTTCACCCTCGCCGAGCGGAGCTACCGCCGCCTGGCCCGGGCGATGGAACACAACCAGCTGCCGGACTTCTCGGTGGCCCAGGTGATCGGGACCGCCGCCCCGTCGGTGTTCCGGCGCAAGAGCGGGCTGCCCCTCACGGACGGCGTGCTCTCCCTGTACACCTACCGGGGGTACCACGAGCTCTTCTCCCCCGAGGTGGACAACGTGCTGCGCTACGTGGGCCGTGACGACGGGTGGGTGCTCGGCGTCGATGAGTCGGCCGTGCGCGACAGCGCCCAGGCGATCGCCGGCGGCAAGCTGGGCCTGGAGGTCAAGCGGCTCTACATGTGGGACTACGTGGCGAAGTGGGAGCGCTTCATCGACGACGTCACGCTCGTGGACGTGAGCAGCCTCAACGAGGCGGCCGAGCTGGCGCGCCTGCTCTCCTCTGCGGATTCGCCCCTCGCGTGGCTCATGCAGGCCGTGGTGAAGGAGACCACGCTGCTCAAGGACACGAACCAGCGCACCGGGTCCGACCAGTCCCTGTTCGACCGGGTCAAGCGGACCGCCCGCGCAACCCAGGACGACGTGACGCGCGTCATCGGGCCCAGCCGCATGCCGGGCCGGCTCGCGCCCACCGAGCGTCCGGAGCTGATCGTGGACAACCGCTTCGAGGCGCTGCGCCGCTCGGTGGGCGGCACCGGCGAAGGGGCTCCCAGCGGCCCCATGGCGAGCACCCTGCAGACCCTGTCCGAGCTGCACCTGATGCTCGGCTCGGTGGCGGCGGCGCGGGCCGGAGGCTATGCGCCCCCCGCGAGCGACCTGCCGGTCCGCCTCAAGGCCGAGGCCAGCCGCATGCCCCCGCCCACGCGCCAGCTCCTTGAGTCCATCGCCGATGCCGGCGGCGAGCTCGTCGCCCGCGAGGCACGGGTGGTGAAGGGGCGCGAGATGGTCGGCACCGTGACGCGGATGTGCCGCGATTCCATCCAGGGCCGCTATCCGCTCGTGCGCGGCGCGACCAACGAGGTCGCCGCGGACGACTTCACCCGCATGTTCGGTCCGGGCGGGGCGATCGACGGCTACTTTGAGCGCGAGCTGGCGAACGTGGTGGATCGCTCCTCCAGCCCCTGGCGGCTCCTACCGGGCGCCCAGGGGGGGCGCGGGGCGGGTGCCGCCCTGGCGGAGTTCGAGAAGGCGAGCGCGGTCAAGGACGTGTTCTTCCGCGGCGGCGCCGGCGCGCCGACGGTGACGGTGCTGATCAAGCCCATCGAGATGGATGTGAGCATCACCAACCTGGTGCTCGACATCGACGGCCAGACGCTCCGCTACCAGCACGGTCCCCAGGTCGGGCAGACGGTGCGCTGGCCGGGGACCCGCGGCAGCCAGCAGGTGCGCCTGGTGCTTGAGCCGGCCCTGGAGGGCATGACCTCCGCGGTGGTCCTGGAAGGCCCGTGGGCGCTCCATCGGCTGTTCGACCAGGCGCGGATCGTACCCGGGAGCAGCCCCCAGAGCTTCCGTGCCACCTTCGACGTGGGGGGGCGCAAGGCAACCTTCGAGGTGACCGCCGGCAGCGCGAAGAATCCCTTCGCCCTGCGCGAGCTGCGGGAGTTCTCATGCCCGGCCGGACTGTGATGGCGGGCCGCCCGAAGGCGCGCGGACCCGCCGCCGCGCACGGGGCCTGAGGGACGCCATGGACGCCCGTTTTCTCGACTACTACAACCGCGAGCTCGCCTACCTGCGGGAGATGGGAGGCGAGTTCGCCGACGCCTTCCCCCAGGTGGCCGGCCGCCTGGGCATGCAGGGCGACACCGTCGCCGACCCCTACGTGGAGCGCCTGCTGGAGGGCTTCGCCTTCCTCGCCGCGCGCGTCCATGTGAAGCTCGATGCCGAGTTTCCGCGCTTCTCCCAGCGCCTGCTGGAAGTGGTCTACCCCCATTACCTGGCGCCCACGCCGTCGATGGCCATCGCTGCCCTCGAGCTCGGGTCCCACGACCCCGCCGGGGAGCTGGCGCCGGGCGAGTGCCTGCCCCGCGGCACCCGCATGCAGGGGGATGTCGCGGGCGAATGCAGCACGCCGTGCACCTTCGTGACGGCCCACGACGTGGAGGTGTGGCCCATCGAGATCCTCGAGGCCCGTGCCGAGCTGCCGGGCAGTGGCACGCCGGCCGCCTGCACGGAGGCCCGGATCCCCGTCCGGGGCGTGATCCGCCTGCGCCTGCGCCTGCGCTACCCGCCCCGGGGCTCGGCTGAGCGGGTGATGCCCGATCGGCTCGTGTTCCACATCGCCGCCGACGAGCCCGCAGCGAGCCAGCTCTACGAGGCGGTGCTGGGCCATGCCCGCGGCGTCGCGGTCGGACTGCCCGGCGGTGCCCGGGAGGTCGTCGCGGCCCGGGACACGATCCGGCCGGAGGGGTTCGACGCAGGGCAGGCCCTGCTGCCCATCGACGCCCGGGTGTTCCAGGGCTACCGCCTGCTGCACGAGTACTTCGCCTTCCCGTCCCGCTTCCATTTCTTCAGCCTGAACGGGATCGGTCACGCCCTTCGCCGGCTCGGCAGCGAGACCTTCGAGATCGAGCTGCTCCTCGACCGGGACCCCGCCACGGTCAAGCCCTTCGTGTCCCGCAAGAGCTTCGCCCTCAACTGCGTGCCGGTGGTCAACCTGTTCCCCTCCGTCGGTAATCGGCTGCACGTCCTGCCTTCCGCTTCCGAGCATCATGTGGTGGTGGACCGCACCCGCCCCATGGACTTTGAGGTCTATCGCGTGCATTCGGTGGCGGGATTCGACCGTGCCAACGACCGGGTGCGCACCTTCCACCCCTTCTATCGCCAGGTGGGCGACGAGCGTGAGGCGCGCAACGCCTACTTCTCCACCCGCCGTGAGCCGCGGCGTATCTCGGACAAAGTGCACCGGAGCGGCGGCCGGTCGGGCTACCTGGGCTCGGAGGTCTTCGTCTCCCTGGTGGACACGCGCGAGGCGCCCTGGCCCGAGCGCATCGAGCAGCTTGAGGTGGAAATGCTGCTCACCAACCGCGACCTGTCCCTGCTGCTGCCCACCGGTGCCCCCCTCGCCATCGAGACCAACCTGTCCCTGAGCCGCGCCCGCATCATCCGCGGGCCCTCGCGGCCTCGCTCCCAGGTAGCTGAGCGGGAGATGACCTGGCGGCTGATCAGCCACCTGTCCCTCAACTACCTCGCCCTGCGCGACCTGGACGCGGGCAGTGGGGCGGCCGTGCTGCGGGAGTTGCTGGGGCTCTACGCCTCCCTCGCGGATCCGGACGTGGCGCGGCATGCCGACTCCATCGTGGCATCCGACGCGCAGGCGGTGAACCGGCGCCTGCCCGTGGCCGGTCCGTTGGTGTTCGGCCGCGGCGTCGCGGTCACACTGACCGTGGACGAGCGGCAGTTCGCCGGGTGCAGCCCCTATCTCTTCGGGGCGCTGCTCGAGCAGTTCCTGTCGCGCCACGTGTCCATGAACATGTTCTGCGAGTTCGCCCTGGCCACGGTCGGCCGCGGCAGGCTGGCTGCCTGGCCGCCTCGCTGGGGAGGGCGCCCGGATGTCTGAGGCCAGACAGGTCCACGCCGCGCCCGGAGCCCGCCTGGAGCAGCAGTTGCGCGACCGGCCGTGGAGCGTGGACTGGTTCCTCGCCCTGCGCTGGATCGAGGCGCGCCGAAGCGACCTGCCGCGCCTGGGCCACGGTATCCGCCCCGAAGAGGAGCCGGTGCGGGTGAGCCACCCGCCGTCCCTGCGCTTTGCGCCGGCGGCCCTCGCTGGCTTCGCCCGCGACCGCGCCGGCCGCCCCAGGATCGCCCAGCTGGCCTTCGGCCTGTTCGGTCCCAACGGCCCGCTGCCCCTGCACCTGACCGAATACGTCCGCAGCCTGCGCGAGCTGGAGCGGGACGAAGCCCTGCAGGCCTTCCTGGACATCTTCCAGCATCGCGCGTCCATGCTCTTCTACCGAGCCTGGTCGAGTGTGCAGTCCACCAACAGTCTGGACCGCCCCGGTGACGACCGCTTCTCGGACTACGTGGGCAGCCTCGCCGGCTACGGGGAAAAGGTCAGCTCCGGCCATGATGCGATCCCCGACCATGCACGCCGGCACGTCGCCGGACACCTCGTGCGGGCGACGCGCAACCCGGAAGGCATGGCGGCCATCCTGGGCGCCTACTTCGGCGCGCCCTTTCGGGTGGAGGAGTGGGTCATGAACTGGCTCGCCCTGTCGCCCGAAGACCGCAGTACCCTGGGCGGCCATACCGATGCCTCGCGCCTGGGGGTCGGCTCGGTGTGCGGCACGGCGGTGCCCGACCGCCTGCACCGCTTCCGCCTGCATGCAGGGCCCCTCGACCTGCAGGCCTACCGGCGCTTCCTGCCCGACGGGGCCTGGTACGTGCCCGTGCGGGACTGGGTGCGCCACTACACCGGCTTCGAGCTGGCCTGGGACCTGCGGCTGGTGCTGCGGGGCGACCAGGTGCCCCCGGCCCGCCTCGGGGCCCAGACCCAGCTCGGCTGGACCTCATGGATGGGCGGCAACCCGGGAGGCGCCGACCGCGGTGACCTCGTCCTCGATTGCGAGGCCGCGGCTGCCGGCCCCCGACAAGACTCTCCCACTTCAGGTTCATCATGACGAAGATCAGCAGAGCATCCCTTTTCGGCAAGCTCGACCCCACCCTCTACCGAAGCATCGAAGGGGCGACGGTGCTCGCCAAGCTCCGGGGCAATCCCCAGGTGGAGCTGTCCCACTGGATCTACCAGCTCATGCAGCTCGAGGACAGCGACCTGCACCGCATCGTGCGGCGGCTCGAGATCGACGAGGGCAGCCTGGTGGCGGACATCCAGCGGACGCTGGAGCGCCTGCCCGCCAACGCCACCGCCATCGAGGACCTGAGCCCGGACATCGACCTCGCGGTGGAGCGGGCCTGGCTGCTCGCCTCGGTCAACTTCGCCGCGCCGGCGGTGCGCAGCGCCCACCTGCTGCTCGCGCTCCTGGACGACCGGCGCCTGCGGGAGACCGTGCTCAGGATGTCGCCCGCCTTCGTACGCATCGACGTGGCGGCGCTGCAGGCCGTGCTGCCCCAGACCATCGCCGGCAGCCCGGAGGACGGCGGGGCCTCGGCGGCGGCGGCCTCCGGCGGCGAAGCCGGGGTGCCGGGCGAGAGCTCGGGGGCGATCAGCCCCGCGGCGCTGGGCAAGGCCGAGGCCTTGCGCAAGTACACCGTGGACCTCACCGCACGCGCGCGCAGCGGCGAGATCGACGAGATCACCGGACGCGACGACGAGATCCGCCAGATCGTCGACATCCTGATGCGCCGCCGCCAGAACAACCCCATCCTGACCGGCGAGGCCGGCGTGGGCAAGACCGCAGTGGTGGAGGGCTTCGCCCTGCGCATCGCCCGGGGCGAGGTGCCGCCGCCGCTGCGCCACGTGGAGCTGCGCACCCTGGACATCGGGCTGCTGCAGGCGGGCGCCAGCATGAAGGGCGAGTTCGAGCAGCGCCTGCGCTCCATCATCGACGAAGTCCAGCACGCCGACCGCCCCGTGATCCTCTTCGTAGACGAGATCCACACCCTGGTGGGCGCCGGCGGGGCTGTGGGCACGGGCGATGCCGCCAACCTGCTCAAGCCGGCGCTGGCCCGCGGCACCCTGCGCACCATCGGCGCCACCACCTGGTCCGAGTACAAGAAGTACATCGAGAAGGACCCGGCGCTGACCCGGCGCTTCCAGCTGGTCCAGGTGGCTGAGCCCGACGAGGCGCGGGCCACCGCGATGCTGCGCGGCATGGTCGGCGCCCTCGAGACCCACCATGGCGTGAGCATCCTCGACGAAGCGGTGCGTGCCGCGGTGTCCCTGTCCCATCGCTACATTCCGGCGCGCCAGCTGCCCGACAAGGCGGTGGCGCTGCTCGACACGGCGGCGGCCCGCTCGGCGATCAGCCAGCACGCAGTGCCGGGCGAGCTCGAACGGCATCAGCGGCGGGTGCAGACCCTGACCGTGGAGCGCGACCAGCTCGCGCGGGAACAGGCCGCCGGGGCCGACCACCAGGCCCGCATCGAGGCGCTGGAGGGCGAGCTGGGAGCACTGGGCGTGGAGGTCGCGGCCCTCGAAGCGCGCTGGATCGAGGAGAAGGCGATCGTCGAGCGCCTGGCGCAGGTGCGCCGCGAGCTGGTCGCGGCGGCCGGGCAGGGCGGCCGGGAGGCGGCGCCCGAGGCCCCGCCGGAGGGCGTCGCCGAAGCGGCGGACCTGCCCGGCGAGGCGCCGCCCGCGAGCGCCGAGGAATGCCGCCGGACCCTGGTGGAGCTGGAGGGGCAGCTCCGGGAGATCCGCGGCGAGCGTCCCCTCGTGGCCGAGGTGGTGGACGAGCACGTGGTGGCGGCGGTGGTGGCGGACTGGACCGGCATTCCCGTGGGCCGCATGGTTCGCGACGAGGCCCAGGCGGTCATCGAGCTGGCCGACAGCCTGCGGCGCCGGGTGATCGGGCAGGACCATGGGCTGGAGGCCATCGCAAGCCGCATCCAGACCTCCCGCGCGCGCCTGTCGGACCCGAACAAGCCCATCGGCGTGTTCCTCCTCTGCGGGCCGTCCGGCGTCGGCAAGACGGAGACCGCCCTGGCGCTGGCCGAGCAGCTCTACGGCGGCGAGCAGAATCTCATCACCATCAACATGAGCGAGTTCCAGGAGGCCCACACCGTCTCCACCCTGAAGGGGGCCCCCCCGGGCTACGTGGGCTACGGCGAGGGCGGCGTGCTGACCGAGGCGGTCCGGCGCCGGCCCTACAGCGTGGTGCTGCTCGACGAGATCGAGAAGGCCCACACCGATGTGCACGAGATCTTCTACCAGGTGTTCGACAAGGGGCGCATGGAAGACGGGGAAGGGCGGGAGATCGACTTCCGCAACACCGTCATCCTGCTCACTTCCAATACCGGCAGTGATGTCATCGAAGCGGTCTGCGAGCAGGCGCGGAGGCCGGTCCCGGTCGAGCGCCTGTGGGAGGACGTGCGCCCGGCGCTGCTGGAGATCTTCCCCGCGGCGCTGCTCGGGCGGGTGATCGTGGTGCCCTACCTGCCGCTCACGGACGAGATGCTGACTACCATCGTCGAGCTCCAGCTCGGGCGCGTGTGCGAGCGCGTGTCCCGCGCCCACGGCGCCAGCTTCGCCTACGACGAGGCGGCCGTGCAGGGCGTCATCGAGCGCTGCAACGCGGGCGAGACGGGGGGGCGGATGATCGACGCCGTCCTCACCAACACGGTCCTGCCGGAGATCAGCCGGCGAGCCCTCGAGGCCATGATGGAGGGCCGCGCCATCGAGCACATCAGCCTGTCCGCGGGCGAATCCGGCTTCGCGACCGACGTGCGCCTGAAGGCGGACCCCGCAGGCCCCGCTCCCGCGCAGGCGGAAGCGGAAGGGCAGGACGACCGGCCGCAGCCGGAAACCGAAGTCGGTGAAGCGTTGATATGAGAGGTCGCCGCACGCCATGAACAAGTTGTCTCGAACCATGATCAAGCCGGTAAACGCCCTGTGGACCGGGGCGCGGCTGCAGGAATACGAGATCCGCTCCATCATCGGAGAGGGCGGATTCGGCATCGTCTATCTCGCCTTCGACACGCACCTGGAGCGGGACGTGGCAATCAAGGAGTACCTGCCCGTGAGCCACGCCTCGCGCGCGGAGGACGGCGTGGTCAGGGCCAACTCGACGCGCAAGCTCGAGGCCTTTGACAAGGGGCTGCGAAGCTTCGTGTCCGAGGCGCGGATGCTGGCGCGGTTCAAGCACCCCGCCCTGGTGGAAGTACTGCGCTTCTGGGAGGAGAACGGCACGGCCTACATGGTGATGCCCTATTACCGAGGCCAGACCTTGAGCCAGCTCATCCAGGGGGGGCGCCGGCTGCGGGACGAAAACGAGCTGCGCGCCTTCCTGTTGCCCCTGCTGAAGGGGCTCAGTCTGTTGCACGCGGCTGATTGCTACCACCGGGACATCTCCAGCGACAATATCCTGATGCTCGAGGGCAACGGCCCGCTGCTCCTGGATTTTGGCGCCGCCCGCAGCATGCTGATGAACGGCTCGGACTTGGCTACGGTGATCCTCAAGCCCGGGTTCGCGCCTATCGAGCAGTACAGCGAGGACACGTCCTTGGCGCCCCAGGGGCCGTGGACCGACCTCTACGCCCTTTGCGCGGTTGCCTACCAGGCCATCACCGGGAGCATGCCCATCGTCTCCGTCGCGCGCATCATCCGCGACCCTCTTGAACCCCTTACCAAGCTGGCGCCACCGGGCTTCTCGCGCTTCGTCCTTGCCGCCCTCGACAAGGGGTTGCGGGTGCATCCGGGCGAGCGGCTGCAATCGGTCGAAGAGTTCGAGTCGTTGCTCGCGGCCCGCACCTCGGGGGTGCTGACCCCGGCCGAGCATTCCGCCGCGGCGGCTGCGCCGGCCCCCGGCACGGTCCTGCGGGCCCCCGCCGTCGAGCCGCCGGCCGCCGTCCAGCCGCGTGTGGCTCCGGCTCCCGCTTCGGTGCCGGAAGTGTGGTCGGAGGCGGCCCGCGCTCAGCTGCCGCCACTTCCCCCAGTGCCGGACCCTGCGCCCCGGCAGGATGGGGCGCAGGTCGCTGCCGCGCCCGCGGTGCCGCCCCTTGCCCGCCTGCCCCGGCCTGCGCGCTGGCAGGCCTTCGCGGCCGCCGTACTGGTGGGCGGAGCGGCGCTGGCCGGCGTCCTGGGCACCGGCGACGGCGCAGGCGAGGCCTCGAGGCCCCCCGTCCAGACCCCCGACTCCATGCCCTACTCGCTCCCTCCGCCCGGTGCGGCCGGGACCGAATCGGGCCCGAATGAAGCCGTGGCGGGCGGCTCGGCCCGGGCCGGCGACTCTGCCGCGGCCGGTGGTATGGCCGAGGCGACCCTGCCCGAGCTGGCCGACGCGCCGTCTACCGGGCAGGCCCTCCCGCCGGAGCCGCCGGTCGCGGTCGCGGTCGCCGGCGGTCCGCCTCCTGCGACGCCCGTGCCGCCAGAGGCGCCCGCAAGCGGGGCCGCCGAGACGACCGGAGTCGTGCCGCTGCCGGCTCCACCCCCCATCGTTCCGGACCCAGCCCTTGTTCTGGACCAGGCTCGCGCCCCGGGCGAAGGCCCGGCCGAGGCCAGGGGGGCGCAGAGGGCTGCCGCCCCGCCCAGGAAGGCCATGGTCGATGTGCGCGTGGCCCCCTGGGGCAAGGTCTTCGTGAATGGCAGCCTGGCCGGCGTGGCGCCGCCTTCCCTGCGGTTGCCGGCTGAGCCCGGGGCCATGCACATCGAGATTCGCAACGAAACCCATCCTCCCAAGCACTTCCTCATCGACATCGAGGCCGATCACGTCTATCGCATCAGTCATGTCTTCGGGGCGGAATGAGGCCTCCGCCCGCGGGGGGCGGGCGTCCGCCGCAGGGGTGCGCGGGATGGCCGGCGTCTTGCTCGCCCTGGCCCTGTTCGCCTCGGCCGGCTGCTCCATCCTCCTCGACACGCCCTCGGCCGAAGGCGTGTCCGTGGCCCAGTCCCGGGAGGTGCTGAACGAGCTCGCCCGGCGCGAAGCCGAGGCCGCCGCGGAGCCGGCCCGCGAGGCGGCCATCGAGCGGGTGGCGCGGATGGGGCAGGAGGCCTCCAGCTATCCGGAGCGCACCATTGTGTTCGGCCCGAGCGGGGGCGAGCACGATCCGCTCGGGCGCAGCGGCCCGGTGATGGTGGTGAGCTGGCGGGGTGGGGCGGGCGCCGAACTGGTGCTCGAGAGTCCCATGCCGGGCCTTGTGTTCCTGGACGAGAACGGGATCGGCCTGGTGCAGGACGGCTCCGTCCGGGCCATGAGCCTGGAGCCGGGCCAGCACAGTATCCGTATCGAGCAGTCGGCACTTCCCCCCATGGTGGTCGATTTCTTCGTCGACGAGGGCGAGCGTGCGACCTTGCGCTGGCAGTCCCATTAGGCATTTTGAATAGAGACCCTTATGCTTCAAGTAGTCGCACTCACCTACAACGAATTGGCGCCAGTTTTGCCCATCGGGCGCTGTCTGCCGCCCGAGGGCGGGACCATCGGAAGGGATTCCGACAACGCCGTCGTGCTGCCGGATCCCATGCGGCTCGTGTCGCGCCGCCATCTGCAAGTCGCACGGGAGTCCGACGGCAGCTACTGGCTGGCGAACATCAGCGAATCCAACCCCGCGCTGGTCAACGACTCTTCTCTGGAGCCGGGCAGCCGGCGGCCCCTGGTCGTCGGCGACGAGGTGCGCGTCGGCTGCTATCTGCTGCAGGTTCGCGAGGCGGTGGAAGGGGGGACGGACGGCGCATCCGTCCTCGCGGCGGACGCCGCGCAGCCGGCTGCGGCCGCCATCGACGCCGGGCTGCTGGAGATGCTGGGCGAGGGGGCTCTGCCGGTCGGCGCCGCGCCCGCCGCGGAGCGCGACGAGGCGTTCGCCCCGGACCTTGCGCTACCCGCCCCCGAAGCGGGTTCACCGGTGACGGCCGAGGCGCCTTTCCCGCCGCCGCCCATCCTAGATCCGGAGCCGGAGTCCCTGGACATCGACCGAATCCTCGATCTGAAGGGCGCGGGTGGGGTATCGCGCGGATTCGGCCTGGAGGTCGGGCAGCACATCGAGCTAGCTGACCTGGACAAGGACAAGGCGCGCCTGATCCGGGACGCCGTCCGTGTGGGCGACGGCGTCGAGCAGATGACAGCCGATCCCCTCATGGGGGGCGCGGCCGCCATGGAGGACCCGTCCCTGGATCCCCTGCAGTTGTTCAGGGCCGGCCGGGACGAGGAGCGCCCCTTCGATCTCCTCGAGTCCGCCAGCGACTCCCGGGAGAGCCACGGGATTAACCACCGCGCCGAGCTCAACTCCCCCTTCCAGTTGCCCGTCATGCTGGAGGATCCGGCCGCGCCCGAGGCGGCCCGCGGCGGGGCCGTGCAGCCGCCGCCCGCGCCCGTGACCATCCCCGACGACCTGGAACTGGACGAGCTGGTCCACGGCACGACGGGGGCGCGGTCCGCCGGCCCGCCCGGGGTCTCGCCCGCCCGCCCGGCCGAGCCCCGGCCGCCCGCGGCGGCGCCCCTGGTCGAGCCCGCCCCGCCGCCGCCGCCGCGCCAGGCCGCCGCCGCCGCCCCCGCTCCCGCCCCGGTCCGGGCCGGCACATCGGCGGACCCATCGGCGGACGCGCTCTATCGCGCGCTGCTCGAAGGGCTCGCCGTGGAGGCCCTGCAGGACCGCAAGGGCCTCGACGAGGATTTCATGCGCCTGATCGGGACCCTGCTGAGGCAGAGCGTGGAAGGGGCCGTACGGCTCATGACGGCGCGCGCCACGGTCAAGCGCGAGGTGCGGGCCAACGTCACCCTGATCGCGCCGGAGCGCAACAACCCGCTCAAGTTCTCGCCCGATGGCCGGGTGGCCCTGATGTACCTGCTGGGGCGCCGCTATCCGGGCTTCATGGAGGCCGACGAGGCGGTTCAGGAAGCCTTCGCCGACCTCTACGACCACCAGGTGGGCGTGCTCGCCGGCATGCGCTCGGCCCTCAGCCACGTCTTCGAGCGCTTCGACCCGGAGACTATCAGCCGCAACGCCAACGACCACGGCGTCATCGAGAGCATCCTGGCGGTGGGGCGTAAGGCGCGCCTGTGGGATGCCTACGGACGCTATTTCGAGAACACGCGGGACCAGGCGATCGATCGGTTCCAAGACTTTTTCGGGGCCGTTTTCGTGGACGCCTACGAGGAGGCGTCCGCCAAGGCAGACGGCCAGAAGCAGAGGGAGCGGCAGGGATGAACCTTTCCGTGGCGTACTGCTCCGCCTTGGGCGGACGCGAGGAGAACGAGGACTGCGTGGGCTTTTGCGCCGACGAGCGCATCGGCTGCTTCGCCCTGGCCGACGGCACCGGCGGCGCCAAGGGCGGCGCGCTGGCGGCCCGGGCTGTGGTGGGCGAGGTGCTGCGCAGCTTCCAGCAGGTACCCGGCGTGCGCAGCTGCAACGTGGACTGGACCCTCGCCGCCGCCCGCCGGGCCCTCGGGCTGGCACGCCAGCGCCATCCCGACTGCGCCCAGATGAACACCACCCTCGCCACCCTGGTGATCGACACCCTGGCGGCGACGGCCTCCTGGTGCCACCTGGGTGACAGCCGCATCTACCTCTTCCGCACGGGCAGGGCGCGTATCCTGACCCACGACCACAGCGTGCTCCAGGCCATGCTGGACGCGGGCCTCGCCCGTGGGGAGGTGCGGGCCAGGCCGGAGCGCAGCGCCCTCTACGCCACGGTCGGCTCGCGGGACATCCCGCCCACCGCCATGTGCGCCGGGCCGCTGAAGCTGATGTCGGGCGACGTGTTCCTGCTGTGCAGCGACGGCTTCTGGGATTCGGTGGACGAGGGGGCCATGGAGGAGGCGCTCGACGAGGCCGCTTTCCCGGAGACCTGGATGGATGGAATGCTCGGCCGGATTCCGGACCTCTCCGCTTCCCACATGGACAACGCCAGCGCCGTCGCGGTCTGGGTCGGGCCCCGCATCGAGATGACCCGGGTCATGCGTGCCCCCTGCGCCGACGCCCACCGCGCCGGATAACCGCCTAATGGAACTGCCCTTCATGCGCCGCAAGGAGGAGCCCCTGGCCGGCTGGTTCGGGAAGCTTCCCTCGGTCGGGGACTTCGTCGGCCGCGGCCTGCCGGCGGCCCTGTGCGAGCTCATCCACGGTTGGATCGCGGAGGGGGTCGCGGAGCTGCCCCGTCAGGTGGGCGAGGACTGGCGGGACGCCTACCAGCTTGCCCCCCTGTGGCACTTCGCCATGACCCCCGGCATCTGGGAGGCACGGGCGCTCCTCGGTTGCGTCGCGCCGAGCGTCGACCGGGTCGGTCGCTGCTCGCCCGTGATCGCCCTGCGGACGGTCCATGCGGAGAACCTAGAGCTGTATCTACCACCCAGGAGCCAATGGCTCCACGAGGTCGACGCCCTGCTGCGCCGGGCCATCGCCGGCAGCAGCGCGCCAGACGCCGTGCAGTACGCCTTGGAGTCTGCCTCGGTTCGGGAGGGGGCGGCGGATGCCGATACCGAGTCCGCAGGGGAGATCCTCGCCGAGCTTGGCATCTCGGGCTCGGTCAAGCCCGGCACTTATTTGTCCTGGCCCAACCTAGTGCAGATTTTCCGGGAAAGGCCCCGCCGCAGTTTCTGGTGGTGTGAGCGTTCGCCCCGCGAACCGCCCCGCCAGGTGACCCACAGCGGCGATCCGGACGCCGACCTCTTCGTCTTGCTGCTGAGCGTGCGGAGAGAGGCGTGAACGCCAAGCGTTTGGGCGGAGTTTTCCTCCCCACCTTGCTGGACCGGCTGATCGAGCATCCCGACGGAGCGCCGGGGCCGGCTTCCCGGGCCGCCTATGAGGAGGCGGTCCTGCGGGACCTGCGTTGGCTGCTCAACTCTACCGCCGTGCTGTCGGAGGACGCGCTCGAGCCCAATCCCTGGGTCCGCACCTCCGTGCTCAACTTCGGCATCCGCAGCAACTACGGATCTGCCCTTTCGGGAGACAGAATTAGGACAATGGCGTCCGAGATTAAGACCGCAATCCTTGCGTTTGAGCCGCGGGTGTTGCGCGATAGCGTGTCGGTATCGCCTGAAAGCGAGATTGAAGATGGGCGCTCGGCCCAGGTGACATTCAAAATTAACGCCACCTATTGGTACGAGCCCTATCCAATCGAACTTTCAATGTGGGCGAGGTGGGACATCGATTGTGGCTTGTTGGCACTTGACACGGAGAGGTGATGCTTCCCCATTCTCACTGAGCGGTCTGCATAGCAGTGACCGGCCGCCCGTAGGTTGTCGGCGATGTGGCCGAGGGACGGCCCGAACAGCTTGGACCCGCCGGTGTCGATCAGCACGAGATTACTGCCGGTTTTGACCAGGTAGGCGTTGATCGCGGCCTCCATGCCCGACCCCTTGAGGAAGGCGGGCGCCAGGAGCCTGCGCATGTCCCGGGGCCACAGCGGTTCTTGACTTCCATGTCCATCAGGCGCTGAGCCACGAAGGCGATCATGTCGCGAACGATATCGTCGGCGCTGGCCTTCTCAAGCAACTCGGACGGTTACGTCCATGGGTCGATTTCCTGTTCAATGCACAGGGCGAGGACGTGGTGAGCGGGCGACGCAGCGCGCTCGGGCACGATGAGCTTGCCTCGGTCGCACCGGCTGTCTGGCAAGCGCTGCTTGAGCTTGTGGGCTTGCTCGAACGCAACTTCGGGGACATGCAGGACTTCGAGTTCACCGTGCAACATGGGCAACTCTATCTGCTGCAGACGCGCAACGGAAAGCGGACGCCGCTCGCGGCAGCGCGCATTGCGCTCGATCTGATGGACGAGGGCGTGATCGACGCCGGTACGGCGGCCCGGCGGACACACGGCCTCGACGCTGCCGCATTGACGCAGCGGCATGTCGCCGCGAGCGATGGCACCTCGATCGACCCGGTCGCGCGAACCTTGACACTGGCTGGGCGGCTGTTGCACGAAGGGGCTCTGGTCACGCTCGATGGCAATGAGGGCACGATCTACCTGGGCGCAACGAAGATCGTCGAAAGCGTCCCACAGGAGATCCTCACCCGCCTCGAAGGCTTGCGTTGCGGGCAGTCGATGGCGTCGGGTGGGTGATACCCGGTGTGCGTTTCGGTATCGACGTATCTGCCGGTCTGGTACGGGCGCTCGACGAGATCGACGCACGACCCGGAAAAGGTGTGCAGTGCGGGGATCGGGCAGGTCAGATGATGGAGGCAGGGTGGCGCAAGCCGGTGTCGATCCCCCGATCGACGTGTTCCGTCGCCTGTACCAGGATCCGGTCGAGGATCTCCGGCACCTCGAACAAAGCCCGGTTTTCCATCTGGCGGACGCGGGCCTTGAATGCATCCATGCCACTGAGAAGTTGGGCTACTGCGTGCTCGATGGTGCGGAAGCTGCCGTGGACGATGCCCACGCCGTTCTCTCGCACCCATTGTGCGTTGTAGCGCTCCTGCGGCATGGTCCATGCGTTGTCGACGACGATCACCGGGAGGCCCTGCTGCACGGCCTCGCTGATGCTGCCCGGCCCCGGCTTGCCGATGAAGAAGTCGGCAAGTTGCATGTAGTAGGGGATGTCCGAGGTGAACTCGACCACCCTTCTTGGTGCGATCACGGGAAGCTGGCGCAGGCGTGCGGCGAGCGCCCTGTTATGGCCGCAAATCAGGATGAGCTGCGTCGTTGCTGCCAGGCGCTGCGCGATGCCGAGCATCGCCTTCGAGCCGTGGCCGCCGAAAAGCACCAGGCCGGTAGGGCGTCTGGGGTCCAGACCGGGGCGCAAGCGTTCTTCCGCACGGTCGACCTTGGCGGGTGCATAGAACTCCGGGCGGATGATCATCCCCGAGGTGAGATGAATGCGCCTCGTGTCGTGGCCGAGGATCCGTGCCTGCTCGGCGGCCCGGGGCGTACCGCAGATGAAGTGCTGTAGCTGATCGGGTTCGATCCAGAAGCTGGGCGGCAGATCGGCCAGATCGGTCAGCAGCGTGACATAGGGCACCCCCGGAAGGCTTGATGCAAGGCTTTCGTGGAGCGCCCGGTTGAAGTTCGGTACGAGCGAAACGACCAGATCGGGCTCGGTACGCAGCCAGTGCTGCTGCAGGGACCGAAGCAGCAGGGGGTGGGCGAAGCGTATCGCCGCCTGCAGCAGCTTCAGTTCCTGCGCCATCCCCAGCGTCCAGCCGCGGGAGAGGCGCTTGTTGTACCAGTCTTCCGGGCCGCTGCCGGTAATGGACCGGAACTTGTCCTGCGGATCGAGCACTTCGAACAGGTTCACCAGGCGTACCTGCCAGCTGGGCGCCTGGCGGTGCAGCGCCGCCTCCAGAGCCAGCGCCGAGGCGCGGTGCCCGCCACCGGCATTGAAATAGATCAGATCGATCTTCGTCGTCATGCGCCTCTTCCTACTGCGTCGCCGGGGGCCGGATCGGGGTGGGTTTCCATCTCCAGCCCGATCGGAGGGAGAAGGTCTTCCAGTGCGAGCGTGTGCAGCAGTTTCTCCCTGAACTCGGTTGGTGAGGCATGGATGAAATCCTCCGGGACGCCATGCGTTTGGCGCAGCCGGCTCCGGTCCTCTGCGCCGTAGGCGACGATCAAGGGATACATGCCGGCACCGATGGCCGCGAGGTAATCGCTGAACTCGTCGCCGCAGGCATAGCAGCGCGCCGGGTTGATGCCCAGGCGCACGCGCGCATCGCGGAAGGACGCCGTCTTGTCGCCGCGCAGGGGAATGCATGCGAAGTGATCGAACGCATCGATGTCGATGGCGTGGCGTGCGAACAAGCGCCGGAGCGTCTGTTCCGGGTCGATCGTCACATTGCGCGTCACCATGCCGATGCGAACGTGCGGCGTGGCGATCAGGGTCTGCAGCAGGGCTGCGATGCCGGGGTAAAGAACGGCTTCGTCGCGGTAGAAGTCGGTCAGCGTCTCCAGCAGGCGCTTCCGATTCTGCTTGCCGAACTGCTGGCGCAGGTTGTTTGGGAACTCGCGCAGCCCGCCCAGATACTTGAACAGCTTGCGCCGTCGCTGGAAGCGTTCGAGATCGCCGATGGCCATGCCATGGCGCAGAAAACTCTGCTCGATCGCATGGAAGGCGTCGATGGTCGTGCCGTCGGCGTCGAAGATGACCAACTGATCTCGGTTTGGGTAGGGGCCCATGCAGCAAAACTAAGCGAACATTGCGACGAACGCGTGACAGTCCTGTATGTAGCGCTGCTACAGGCCCGGTTCGTTTGCTCAAGCAGGAACAGGCAAGGATCGGATGGCGTCCAGGGGGCGGCGTGACTCCTGACACAGCTCCAGCCTCAGGCGTCTGGTTGTAAGGATTTGCCAGCGCCTCCGACCAAGGAACAAACCGACCCGGAGCAATGCAATGCGCGATACCTTCCCCCTGTTGGTCAAGACCGACTTCCCCGCGCTCACGCGCGGCCGTCTCGAAGTGCTGCAGGCAAACCTTGGCTATCGCTGCAACCAGGCCTGTCTGCACTGCCATGTGGCAGCCAGCCCGCGCCGCACGGAAGAAATGAGCTGGGACACGATGGCGCTGTTGCTCGAGGTCGCCCGCCGACATCGGGTGAGCACGCTGGACCTCACCGGCGGCGCGCCGGAGATGAATCCCAACTTCCGGCGGCTTGTCGCCGAGGCTCGGGCGATGGGGCTTCATGTCATCGACCGCTGCAATCTCACCATCCTGGGCGAGCCGGGCTATGAAGGACTGGCCGATTTTCTGGCCGCGCAGCGGGTCGAGGTCATTGCCTCGTTGCCGTGCTACCTGGAGGACAACGTAGATGCCCAGCGGGGCGAGGGCGTGGGCCGGCAAAGCATGGAGGGTTTGCACCGGCTCAATGCGCTCGGCTATGGCCAGGCGGACTCAGGGCTTGTGCTCAACCTGGTCTACAACCCGCTCGGCCCCAGCCTGCCGCCCGACCAGCAGGGACTGGAGCAGGCGTACAAGCGCGAGCTGGCGGCACGTTACGGCATCGTATTCAATCAGCTCTTCGCGCTGGCCAACATGCCCATCCAGCGCTTCGGCAGTCAGCTCGTTTCGCGCGGGCAGTTCGATGACTACATGGCATTGCTCAAGGGCGGCCACCGGCAGGAGAACCTGGGCGGGGTGATGTGCCGCACGCTGGTGTCGGTCAGCTGGCAGGGGCAGGTGCACGACTGTGACTTCAACCAGATGCTCGGGCTGCCGCTCGGCGCCCGGCCACAGGTCACGCATCTGTCGGATCTTCTGGGCGATGGCCTGGAGGACGGAGAAATCCGGGTTGGCGAGCATTGCTACGGCTGCACCGCCGGGCAGGGGAGCAGTTGCGGCGGCGCGCTCGAGCATTGAGCGAATCGGCAGGCATCCGGATGAATCCGCGCAAACTCGTCGTGCTGATGGTTCTCGCTGCCGCGATCGGCAGCTTCTTCCTGTTCGATCTCGGCCAGTACCTCAACCTGCAGACGCTCAAGACGCACCAGGCCGCCATTGCGGATTATCGTGACCACAACCCGGTCTCGAGTGTCGCCCTCTACTTCGTCATCTATGTGCTCGTCACCGCCTTGTCCGTACCCGGCGCGGCCTTGCTGACGCTGGCCGGCGGTGCCGTGTTCGGGGTGCTGTGGGGCACCGTGATCGTCTCCTTCGCGTCCACCCTGGGTGCCACCGCGGCTTTTCTCATCGCGCGCTTCCTGCTGCGTGACTGGGTCGGGCAGCGCTTCAGCCAGCGCCTGACGGCCATCGACGAGGGCATCCAGCGCGAGGGTGCGTTCTACCTGTTCACGCTGCGCCTGGTGCCGGTGTTTCCCTTCTTCCTGGTCAACCTGCTGCTCGGCCTGACGGCGATGCGCACCTGGACCTTCTTCTGGGTCAGCCAGCTGGGCATGTTCGCAGGCACCGTGGTGTATGTGAATGCCGGCACCCAGCTCGCGCGCATCGACAGCCTGGGCGGCATCCTGTCGCCTGCCTTGCTCGGCTCGTTCGCCATCCTCGGCGTGTTCCCGCTGCTTGCGCGGCGCGTGGTGGAACGCATCCGCCGCAACCGGGTCAATGCGCGCTGGCCCCGGCCGAGGCGGTTCGATCGCAACCTGGTGGTGATCGGTGGTGGCAGCGCAGGTCTCGTCACGTCCTACATCGCCGCGGCGGTCAGGGCCAAGGTGACGCTGGTCGAGCGCCACAAGCTTGGCGGCGACTGCCTCAACACCGGCTGCGTGCCGTCGAAGGCGCTGATCCGCTCGGCGAAGTTCCTGTCGCACGTCTCCCGCGCTTCCGAGTTCGGCATCGCCGCGGCCGATGCGCGCTTCGACTTCGCCGAGGTCATGGAACGCGTGCAACGCATCATCGCCCAGGTCGAGCCGCACGATTCGGCCGAGCGCTACGCCGGGCTGGGGGTCGAGGTGGTGCAGGGCGCTGCGCGCATCGTGTCGCCGTGGGAGGTCGAGATCGACACCGCCGACGGCGAGCGCCGGCGCCTCACGACGCGCGCCATCGTCATCGCCACCGGCGCGCGGCCGACGGTGCCCGCGCTGCCGGGCATCGAGGACATCGATTACCTGACCTCCGACACCGTCTGGTCGCTGCGCACGCTGCCGCGCCGACTGCTGGTGCTGGGCGGCGGACCGATCGGCTGCGAGCTCGCCCAGGCCTTCGCCCGCTTTGGCGCCCAGGTCATTCAGGTCGAGCGCGGGCCGCGGCTGCTGCCGCGCGAGGACGCGGATGTGTCCGAGCTGGTGATGCAGCGCTTTCGCGACGAGGGCATCGACCTGCGCCTTCAGCACCAGGCCAAGGCTTTCGTGAAGGAGGGCGAGCAGAAGATCCTGATCGCCGAGCATGCGGGCGAGGAGGTACGCATTGCCTTCGACACCGTGCTGATCGCCCTCGGGCGCAGCGCCAACCTGAGGGGCTACGGGCTGGAGGAACTCGGCGTGCGCTGTGGTCGCACGATCGAGACGAACGCGCTGCTGCAGACCAACTACCCGAACATCTACGCCGCGGGCGACGTGGCGGGGCCTTACCAATTCACCCACACCGCGGCGCATCAGGCCTGGTATGCGGCGGTCAACGCCCTGTTCGACCCGATCAAGACCTTCAGGGCGGACTACCGCGTCATCCCGTGGGCCACCTTCATCGAGCCCGAGGTTGCCCGGGTCGGACTCAACGAGCAGGAGGCCCGCGAACAGGGCATCGCCTATGAGCTCACCACCTTCGGCATCGACGACCTCGACCGCGCCATCGCCGACAGCGAGGCGCACGGCTTCATCAAGGTGCTGACGGTGCCGGGCAAGGACCGCATCCTGGGCGTGACCATCGTCGGTGAGCACGCGGGCGACCTCATCGCCGAGTACGTGCTGGCGATGAAGCACGGCATTGGGCTGAACCGCATCCTCGGCACCATCCACATCTACCCGACCCTGGCCGAAGCCAACAAGTACGTCGCCGGCAACTGGAAGCGGGCACATGCACCCGAGCGCCTGCTGCAATGGGTGGAACGCTTCCACACCTGGCGCCGGGAGGGCTGATGAAGAGAGCGCGCGCCATCGTGCCCTCGCCAACGGCTGCAGATCTCGTTGGTGGGCTGTCGATCGTGATGCCAGTGCTCGATGAGGCCGCCGGCATCGTCGCGCGCCTGCAGTCGCTGCGGCCGCTGCGCAGGCAGGGGGTCGAACTGATCGTCGTCGACGGCGGCAGCCAGGACGACACCGTCTCACTGGCGGAGCCGCTGGCCGATCGGGTCGTGACCACGGACAGGGGGCGCGGGCGGCAGATGAACGCCGGTGCCGTCTGCGCCCGCGGCAACGCGCTGCTATTTCTCCATGCCGACACCGTGCTGCCCCCTGATGCGATGTCGGCCGTGCGCCAGGCGCTCGCCGGCGGTGCCGCGTGGGGGCGCTTCGATGTTCGGATCGTGGATGGGCCTGCGGGCGTCGCGGTGGTCGCCTGGGCGATGAACCTGCGCTCGCGCATCACCGGGATTGCGACCGGAGACCAGGCGATGTTCTGCACACGCGAGGCCTTTTCAGCGGCGGGTGGCTTTCCCGAGATCGCGCTGATGGAGGACATCGTGCTCTCGCAGCGGTTGCGTGCGATCTCGCGTCCCGCCTGCCTGCGCCAGCGGGTGGAGACGTCCGGTCGGCGCTGGGCGCATCATGGGCTGGTGCGCACGGTGCTGACCATGTGGTGGCTGCGGCTGCACTTCTGGCTCGGCGCCTCGCCGGACGCGCTTGCGCGCGCCTACGGATACACCCCCCGATGAACGCCGACAACTCGACGCGCATCGAGCTGGCAATCCTGGCCAAGGCGCCGCTGCCCGGCTTGTGCAAGACCCGGTTGATTCCGCACCTCGGCGCGGCTGGCGCGGCGGCGCTGCAAGGCTGGCTGCTGCAGCGCACCGTGGCCACCGCGGTGACCGCCGACATCGGGCCGGTCAGTCTGTGGTGTGCCCCTGACGAGACGCATCCCGACTTCCAGCGCTGCCGGGCTTTCGGGGACGTCCGTCTGCTGCCCCAGCCACAGGGCGACCTTGGCGCGCGCATGCATGCCGCCGTTGCCGCATCGCGCACACCGGCGGGCACGCTGGTCATCGGCACCGACTGCCCGGTGCTGACGCCCGACTTGATCCGGCAGGTGGCCGATGCCCTCGACCGTCACGATGCGGTGCTTGTCCCGGCCGAGGATGGCGGCTACGTGCTGATTGCGCTGCGTCGCGCAGATCCACGGCTGTTTGAGGCCATCGACTGGAGCACGGATCGTGTCATGGCACAGACGCGCCAGCGCCTGCGCGCGCTCGGGCTCGACTGGTACGAGACAGCCGCTTTGTGGGATGTCGACCGCCCGGCGGATTTCGAGCGGCTTACCGCACGCTTTCCGGCGCTGCGCTCGGTACTCGCCTCGTCGGGGCAGGCATGAAACGGCTCGTCCTTGCAGGCGCCGGGCACGCCCATCTGCACGTGCTGCGCGCGCTCGGCGAGGCACCGTGGCCGGGCGTGGAGGTCGTCCTTGTCACACCGTATCCGCGCCAGATCTACTCCGGAATGGTGCCGGGCTGGATCGCCGGGCACTACGGTCTCGACGAATGCGTGGCCCCCGTCCTGCCGCTGGCGGGCGCGGCGGGTGTGCGCGTCGTCCAGGATGCCGTGTGCGCGCTGGATGCGAACCGGGGCCATGTCACGCTGGCCGACGGAGGCACCATCGAATTCGACGTGTTGTCGTTCGACACCGGCGCACGTCTCGCCATGGATGCAGGGCTCGCGAATCACCCGGGGTTGCTGCCGGTGCGCCCGCTCGAGTCCTTCGTGGCGAAATGGGAGCAGGCGCTGCCAATGCTTCTCGGCGATGACAACGCGTGGGTGGCGGTAATCGGCGGCGGCGCGGCGGGTGTCGAACTCGCACTTGCGGTCGCGTACCGGCTGCGTCGTGAAACCGGCGTCACCGCGCCGCGGGTGATGCTTGCGTGTGGGGGTGGGCTGTTGCCTGGGCACGCGCCTGGCGTTGTCCGGCGGGCACGCGCGGCACTGGCAGGGCAAGGCGTCGAGCTTGTCGAGCAGCGGGTGCGGGCCGACGGATCCGCGCTGGAAACTGAGGCGGGCGTGCCGCTTGCCGCTGACTGGGTGATTGCGGCAACGGGTGTGGGCCCACCGGACTGGCTCCCACAATCGGGGCTGACGCTCGCGCCGGATGGCTTCATCGCGGTCGGGCAAGGCCAGCAGAGCGTGTCGCACGCGAACGTGTTCGCCGCGGGCGATGTGGCCTCGCGCATCGATGCACCCCATGCCAAGTCGGGCGTCTACGCGGTGCGCGCCGGACCGGTACTGACCGGGAACCTGCAGCGTGCGCTCGCGGGGCGTCCCCTCGAGCCCTATCGGCCGCAACGCCGCAGCCTCTACCTGCTGGCCACCGGGCCCCGGGAGGCGATCGTCTCCTGGGCGGCATTCTCCGCGAGCGGCCGGCTTGCGTGGCGATGGAAGGACTGGATCGACCGGCGTTTCCTGAGGCAGTATCAGTCGTCGACTCGCCGCGGGACACTCGCCGACAGCCGGAGCCGTAACTGAAACGCGTCTGCTGGCGTATGCGGGGCTGTGGCGCGTGGCTCCTGCGGAGTCCTCGTGCTGTCACGAGATCTTCATAGTGGCGTCGCACTCGCTCATCTATACTTCAAAACTTCTAAAAATATCGTTGTATTGGAGTGTGACATGAGAGTGGGTATCAACGGCATGGGCCGCGTCGGTCGTCTGGCGCTGCGCGCGGCGATGGGGGCGGCGGAACGGCAGGCGGACGATCCACGTGCGGGGAACCGGCTGGAGGTGGTGCACCTCAATGAACTGAAGGGCGGCGCCGCAGCGACCGCACATCTGCTGGCCTTCGACAGCGTGCAGGGCAGGTGGCGTGCGGACGTCCGTGCCGAGAGGGAAGATTCGATCCGCATCGAAGACCGCACGCTCTCCTTTTCCTCGCATGCCACCCCAGCCGACATCCCTTGGGGGGATCTGGGCGTGGACGTCGTACTTGAATGCACCGGCAAGTTCATCACGCCTGAAACCCTGCAGGGCCATCTGGATCGCGGCGCCAAGCGGGTGATCGTCGCCGCGCCGGTAAAGACGGGCGGCGTGCTGAACATCGTCGTCGGCATCAACCATGAGGCCTACGATCCCGCGCGCGACCGTATTGTGACGGCGGCCTCCTGCACGACCAACTGTCTCGCCCCCGTGGTCAAGGTGGTGCATGAGAGCCTCGGTATCCGCCACGGCCAGATCACGACCATCCATGACCCCACCAATACCAACCTGGTGGTCGATGCGCCGCACAAGGATCTGCGTCGCGCGCGCAGCTCGCTGATGAGCCTTGCACCCACGACGACCGGCAGCGCCACCGCGATTGCGCTGATCTATCCCGAGTTGAAAGGAAAGCTCAATGGCCATGCGGTGCGGGCGCCGGTGCTCAATGCCTCGCTGACCGACTGCGTGTTCGAGCTGCAGCGGGAGACCACGGCGGAGGAGGTCAATGCACTGTTCAAGGCGGCCGCGGAAGGTCCGCTTGCCGGCATCCTCGGTTATGAGGAGCGCCCGCTGGTGAGCGTTGATTACGCCCGTGATACACGCAGTTCGATCGTCGATGCGCTGTCTACGCTGGTCACCGACGGTACGCTGCTGAAGGTGTATGCCTGGTACGACAACGAAATGGGCTACGCCTGCCGCATGGTTGACCTCGCCTGCCACATGGAAGCCGTCGGCATCTGAATCATGAACAGGCCTGCACGCTCAACGCGTTCGCTACCCCCCGAGGGGGCTGATTCCCCCTTGGGGAGGCCCGGCGGAGGCCCGCACCACGCCGTGCGCAATTACGCCATCGTTACCGCTGCCTACTGGGGCTTCACGCTCACCGATGGTGCGCTGCGCATGTTGGTGCTGTTGCACTTCTACCGCCTGGGCTACTCGCCGTTCACGCTCGCCTTTCTGTTCCTGCTGTACGAGGCGGCGGGCGTGCTGGCGAATCTGGTGGGTGGCTGGCTGGCGACGCACTTCGGTATTGCGCGCATGCTTGCGGTCGGCCTGGTCACGCAGATCACCGGCTTCGTGCTGCTGTCGGCGCTCGATCCGGGGTGGACAGCGGCGATGGCGGTGGCCTGGGTGGTGCTGGCACAGGGGGTCTGCGGCGTGGCCAAGGACCTGACCAAGACGGCGAGCAAGTCGGCCATCAAGATCACCCAGGCGGAGGCGAAGGCCGAAGGCGCCGGCCAGCTCTTCAGGTGGGTCGCGTGGTTCACCGGCAGCAAGAACGCGATGAAGGGTGTCGGCTTCTTCCTCGGCGGCTTGTTGCTCGAGGTACTGGGCTTCCGGGGTGCCCTGTGGGCGATGTCGGGCTTGCTGGCCGTGGTGCTGTTGGGTGTGCTGTTGTCGCTGCCGCCGATGATGGGCAGGAAGAAGGCTTCGCGTTCGGTGCGAGAGCTGTTCGCGAAGAGCCCCGGCATCAATGTGCTGGCCGCCGCTCGCGTGGTGCTCTTCGGTGCGCGTGACGTGTGGTTCGTGGTTGGGGTGCCGGTGTTCCTGTATTCGGCGGGGTGGACTTTCACCATGGTCGGCACCTTTCTCGCCGCATGGACGATCGCCTATGGCCTGGTGCAGGCGCTGGCGCCGCAGATCGTTCGGCGCAGCACCGACGGCTTGAGCCGCGAGGTGCCGGCCGCACGCCGTTGGTCTGCTGCGCTGGCCGTGATTCCTTCCGCCCTCGCGGCGGCGGTGTGGCTGGAGGCGCCCAATCTGGAGTGGGTGGTGGTAGGTGGCCTCGGACTGTTCGGCTTTGCCTTCGCGGTCAGTTCATCTGTGCATTCGTATCTCGTGCTGGCTTATGCGGGCTCGGAGAAAGCGGCCGAGGACGTGGGTTTCTATTACGCCGCCAACGCGCTCGGTCGCTTCATCGGCACCCTGCTGTCGGGGCTGCTGTACCAGTGGGGCGGACTGCTGTATGCACTCATAGGCTCGGCGGTGATGCTGGTGTTGTGCTGGCTGGTGACGCTGGCGCTGCCGCTCGAACGACCTGCATTGACCCGGACGGTGCCTTGAGTGTCGGCCCAAGGAGAACGATCGATGGAAAAGAGCGCCGCCGTTCCGGTCTTCGAGGCTTTGTCCTCGGGCGTGCGACTGGATGTGTTCCGGCTCTTGGTGCGGGTGGGCCCGCAAGGCATGGTGGCCGGTGAGCTTGCCGCCGCGCTCGATCTGCCCGCGACCAACATGTCCTTTCATCTCAAGACCTTGACTCAGGCTGGGCTGGTCTCATCCGAGCAGGAAGGGCGTTACCAGCGTTACCGCGCCAACATGCCGCTGATGCGAGCGTTGATCGCCTATCTTACTGAAGAATGCTGTACGGGTATGCCCGAAGCCTGCGGCATCCCGCTGCGTCGCCACGATGTTTCCCAGACCAAACCGGAGTTTTCCATGTCGGACAAGACTTACAACGTGCTATTCCTGTGCTCGGCCAACTCTGCGCGCAGCATCATTGCCGAGGTCTTGCTCAATGAGCTCGGCAAGGGGCGCTTCAAGGCCTACAGTGCCGGGAGCCACCCGAGTGGCGCGGTGCATCCGCTGACCTTGCAGGTCCTGCAGGCGCAGGGTTATGAAACAGGGCATCTGCGCAGCAAGAGCTGGGAAGAGTTCGCCCGCCCTGATGCGCCAAAGATGGACTTCGTGTTTACCGTGTGCGACCAGACGGCCGGCGAGGTTTGCCCGACCTGGCCGGGCCAGCCGCTGACCGCGCACTGGGGATTCGCCGACCCGGTGAAGGTCGAGGGCAGCGAACAGCGCCGACTCGATGCCTTCAGCCTGGTGCAGAACCAGCTCGTCAATCGCCTGCGCCTGTTCCTGAGCCTGCCGCTGGAGAAGCTCGACCGCCTTGCGATCAGGCAGGAGATCGACCGCATCGGGCGGGAGCCGGTCGACACGGGGGCCTGAGGTGGGGGTATTCGAACGCTACCTGACGGTCTGGGTCGGCCTCGGCATCCTTGCGGGCGTAGGCCTCGGGCTGCTCGTGCCCGAGGCCTTCGGGCTCATTGCCGGGCTCGAGTGGGCCCGGGTGAATCTCGTGGTCGCGGTGTTCATCTGGGTGATGATCTATCCGATGATGATCCAGATCGACTGGCACGCAGTGAAGGACGTGGGCAAGAAACCACAGGGCTTGATCCTCACGCTGGTGGTGAACTGGCTGATCAAGCCCTTCACAATGGCTGCGCTCGGGGTGTCGTGTTGCCGCTGCCGGCCGGGATGGCGACGCGGCGCGTGCTGGAGCAGCGCTCGGCGCTCGCGGTGGGTGCGTTCGTCGGCCGCCTGATTGGTACCTCGAATTTCTTCGAGCTTGCGGTGGCGGTCGCGATCTCGCTGTTCGGGCTGAATTCGGGTGCGGCGCGCGTTGCGGCGCGAAACGCGCCCCCGGAGCCGAGGGAGTCGTTGAGGTTCGTAATATACGGTTGTATATTACGAACCTCAACGACTCCGAGGATGGCTCCATGGGGCTGCGCAGGATCACGAAAGAAGTGCTTGCGGCGATTGTGTTCGCTGCCGCGGCAGGGTGTGCACATGCGGGCGAATTGACCGTTTCCGCTGCGGCAAGTTTGACCAATGCGTTCAGGGAGATCGCCCAGGACTACGAGGCGCGGCATGCCGGTAGCAAGGTGCTGCTGAATTTTGGCGCCTCGGGCGCATTGTTTCAGCAGATGGCGAAGGGGGCTCCGGTTGACGTATTCGCTACTGCGGATCAGGAAACCATGGACGAGGCGGAGCGGCAGGGCCTGCTGGTTGCCGGGGCCCGACAGGACTTCGTGCGCAACACGCTGGTGGTGATCGTCCCCATCGAGAGCACGCTTGTTCTTGAGGACCTGCGCGATCTGCGGCAACCCGGTGTTGCCCGGGTTGCCGTCGGTAATCCCGCAAGCGTGCCGGTTGGGCGCTATGCCAAGCGTGCGCTGGAAGGTGCGGGCCTGTGGTCTGTGATCGAGGCGCGTGCGGTTGGCACACAGAGCGTCCGTCAGTCGCTGGACTACGTCGCGCGTGGAGAGGTCGACGCTGGTTTCGTGTATGCGACCGATGCCGCGGTGATGAGGGACAAGGTACGGATCGCTTTCGAGGTGCCGATCGAGGTGGCGATCCGCTATCCGATTGCGCGCATCGCGGCCAGCACCAATGCGGAAGAGGCGAATCGCTTCGTTGCGCACGTGCTGTCGCCCGCGGGGCAGGCTGTGCTGAGCAAGTACGGCTTTCAGAAACCCTGACCGGGACGTGGCTGCAGGATGGATACGGCATGGACCGCGCTCGCCCTTTCCCTGCAGGTGGCCGGCTGGGCGACGGGGATCAACCTGGTGCTCGGTGTGGCGGTTGGTCTACTGCTGGCACGCGGCCGTTTTCCCGGGCGTGACCTGCTCGACACCGTGCTGACCTTGCCAATGGTGATGCCGCCCACCGTGCTGGGCTACTACCTGCTCGTGCTCATCGGCCGCCACGGCACCCTGGGTGCGTGGCTGCACGAGACCTTCGGAATCAACCTGATCTTCACCTTGAAGGGTGCGGTGATCGCCGCGACCGTCGTGTCCTTTCCGCTCGTCTTCAAGCCAGCACGTGCGGCCTTCGAGGCGGTCGATGGCCAACTGGAGCAGGCCGCGCGCGTACTCGGCCTCGCGGAGGCGGCGGTGTTCTTCCGCGTCACCCTGCCGTTGGCCTGGCGCGGCATTCTCGCCGGCGTGCTGCTCGCCTTCGCACGTGCGCTGGGCGAGTTCGGCGCGACGCTGATGGTGGCCGGCAGCATTCCCGGCAAGACGCAGACCCTGTCGGTGGCGGTGTACGAGGCGGTGCAGGCCGGGCAGGACGACGCTGCCAACCTCCTCGTGCTGATCACCTCGGTGGTGTGCATCGCAGTCCTGCTCGGTGCCGGGCGGCTTGCCCCGGGCCGTATCGCCAATCGTGCGGGATGAGTCCTCATGCAGCTTGATCTCGACATCCGCAAGACCCTGAACGCGGGCAGGCGCACCTTCTCGCTGCACGTGCGCCTGCAGTCGAATAGCCAGCGCATCGTCATCGTCGGGCCCTCCGGTTCGGGCAAAAGCCTGACCTTGAAGGCGATCGCTGGCCTGCTGCGACCGGATGCGGGCCACATCCGTCTCAACGGCCAGGTGCTGTTCGATGCGGCGGCCGGTATCCACCTGCCGCCGCAGGCGCGCGAGGTGGCCTACGTGTTCCAGGACTATGCGCTGTTCCCACACCTCACCGTGCGCCAGAACATTGCTTTTCCCCTCACGCCCGGCTGGTTCAACCCGGGTTCGCGCCACCGCGACGAGACGGTCGAGCACTGGCTGGCCGCCTTCCGCTTGCGCGCGCTTGCGGACCAGTTCCCCTGCGAACTCTCCGGCGGGCAGCGTCAGCGCACTGCGCTTGCGCGCGCGCTGGTGTCGCGCCCGCGCGCGTTGTTGCTCGACGAGCCGTTCTCTGCGCTCGATCCGATGCTGCGCGCGACCATGCGCAATGAACTGGACGAACTGCAGCTGCGCCTGCAGGTGCCTATGGTGCTGATCACCCACGACCCGGAGGATGCTGCAGTGTTCGGGGAGCACGTGCTGAACCTGCAGGACGGGCGGCTGGAGCCGATCGGGACCGCTCATCCCATGGCGGAGTGGGCCACATGAGCGGCGGGCGTCCGACCGCGGCAAGGCATGCCCGCGATTTCGATGTGCGTTTCATCTACAGCGGCCGATGCATGGCCGTGCGGGGCACCGGTTGCTCAAACACATGAAGTTGGGAGCCGAAGGATCATGAAGGGTACGAGTTGTCTGCACGACCACGAACTGGCCCGCTTGCTGGCCGAGGACGCCCCATACGGCGACCTGACCACGGAGGCGCTGGGGATTGGAGGCGAGGGTCATGTGGTGTTCCGTGCGCGCCACGCAGCGACGGTGTGTGGCGCCGAGGAGGGGGCTCGGCTGCTCACGCTCGCTGGCGCAACGCCCACCGTCCTGTGCCCGAGCGGCAGCCTGGTCGAGCCCGGCACCGTGCTGCTCGAGGCCACGGGGCCGGTGGCGGCACTGCACCGCACTTACAAGAGCGTCCAGGTCCTGATGGAGTGGGCTGGCGGCATCGCCAGCGCTGCCGCGGCGATCGTGGCCGCGGCGGGTGGCGTGCCGGTTGCGTGTACGCGCAAGAACGTACCGGGTACCCGCGCACTCTCGGCCAAGGCGGTGCGGGCGGGCGGTGCGCGACTGCACCGGCTGGGCCTGTCGGAAACTCTGCTCGTGTTCGACGAACACCGGTTGTTCCTCGATGAGGACCCGACGACGACGATTCTTCGCCTGAAGGCGGCAGAGCCGGAGAAGAAGATTGTTGTCGAGGTCGCAGAGGTCGATGAGGCGCTGCGCTGGGCGCAGGCCGGAGCCGACGTGCTTCAACTGGAGAAATTCGCGCCGGAGCGTGTCGCGGCCTGCCGTCGCATCGTGGACGTTGCCCGCCCCGGCGTGAAGCTGGCCGCGACCGGTGGCGTCGATGCGGGCAATGCGCGCGCATATGCGGCCGCAGGCGTGGACCTGATTGTCAGCTCGGCGCCCTACTGGGCGCCGCCGCGGGATGTGAAGGTGGTGTTCGCTCGTTTGGGTGGCCCCTGCGTTGTCCCTGCTTGAGCGACGCCGGGGATCTCATCGAGCATCGTCTCGGCTCGGCGGGATCGTGGTTCTGCTCAGGCAGGTGTTGGTTCGGCACGCTCCGTCGTGCGGTGCCCGGAGCCGCAAACAGCTATCCTCTCCCCGGTTGCGAACAGGGAGTCGGTGCATGGAAGGCAAGAAAGCGGGGATCGAACTGCACGGATCGATCTGGATGACAGTGGGCGGTGCCAACCTGGGCGGCCCAGGCCGGATCGAACTGTTGTCGAGGATCGCCGACTGCGGCTCGATCACACAGGCGGCCAAGGCGATCGGGATGAGCTACAAGGCCGCTTGGGACGCCATCGACACGATGAACAATCTCGCCGGCGAGCCACTGGTAGAGCGTGTCACGGGGGGCAGGGGAGGCGGTGGTACGCGGCTCACCCGGCGCGGGGAACAACTGGTGGAGAACTTCCGCCTGATCGAGCGCGAGCACCGCCGCTTCGTGGACCTGCTCAGCCAGCAGGCCGAGGGCATTGCGGACGACTATCTTCTGATACGGAGAATGAGCATGAAGACCAGCGCGCGGAACCAGTTTCTGGGCAAGGTCATCGAGGTGCAGCGGGGTACGGTGAATGACGAGGTGGCGCTTGAAGTGGCTGGCGGCCACCGTATCGTCGCCATCGTCACCCACGGCAGCGCGGAGGGCTTGTCGTTGCAGCAGGGTGCGGAAGCCTTCGCCCTCATCAAATCGTCGTCGATCATCGTCGTGACCGATGACGAGGGCGCGCGCTTCTCCGCGCGCAACTGCCTGTCCGGCACCGTGTCGCGGGTGCAGCCGGGCGCGGTGAACACCGAGGTGGTCATCGACCTGCCCGGCGGCGGCGCGGTTGCTGCGATCGTCACCAATGAGAGCAGCGATGCGCTCGGGCTCGTGGTGGGCAAAGCCGCTTCGGCAATCTTCAAGGCCTCGAGCGTAATCATCGGCGTCCCGGCCTGATGCTCCAGCGAGCGATCCCTGCCTTGCCAAGGGTTGGAACGCTTCCCTGGCCAAGCGAGGGCGAAGCAAGCCTGGACGGGGCGCGCCCGTTAATGGGGATGCTCATTGCGGCGCAAGGATGTGGCTGCAGCGAGCCCCGCGAGCATCATGATCATCACTGCCGAATAGACTTGGTCGAGTGCCAGTGCGAGCCCAAAGGCGAGCACATGGGCCGCGGCCCCAAGCGTCGCTGCCTGCAGTACGGCAGCCAGGGCAACAGCTGGCGCGCAAGCAGGGACTTCGATACGGCACCGAGCAGCATGATCCCCGATGCGGCTGAGGTGCCGTACACGGCTACGTCCCGCCACTGCACGAGCAGGAGCTGGCCCTCGACCGCAGACGCTGAAAGCAAGCGCACCTGTGCGTGGTTGTCGGCTAGAAGGAGGCTGGCGCTCCAAGCCAGAAGCATGACCAGGAGGTGACGTGAGCTTGCCGCCACGGTTGCTGGCTTCGGGGCCCACAGGCTGACGCTGGCCGCCAACATCGCGAGCCCCCAGGCGCCGATCAGTGCCGGCAAGCCTGTGATGGCGGCGATCATCGCGCCGAGCACGGCGACCTGAGCGTGGCTGAAGGCCGATAGCGCCTCGTCGCGCAGACGCAGGAGGACGCCGAGCGCTGCGAGCACTGCGGAAAGCACCAGCCCGAGCACGAAGCCGGGTGCGAAGAGCATCATCTGTTCAAGCATCGGGCAAAGCCTGGAGGTGAACGCGACTTGCTGCCTGGATCGTCTCGGCGTCGTGCGTTACCACCACAATCGCAGGGCCCCGGGACCGCGCGGCGGCCCCTTCCAGCCAAGCCAGGAAGGTGAGGCGGCTTGCGGCGTCAAGATGCTGGGCCGGTTCGTCGAGCAGCAGCAGGTCGCAGGGGGCCGTGAACGCCATGGCGAGCAGCAGACGCTGTCGCTGGCCGCCGCTGAGCTGATCGAACCGCTGCCTGGGGTTGCCGGGCACCCACGGGTGAACAAGCGCGGGTGTACCCGCCAGACGGAGTAGGTCATCTACGCTGAATGGCCCTCCTGGCAACTGGGCCGCATGTTGACTGAAATGGCAGATGCGCAGGCCAGGTGCGGGCTGCACAGTGCCTGCGAAGGGTGCCTGCTCCCCGGCCAAGGTGCGCATCAGGCTGCTTTTTCCGACGCCGTTCTCCCCGCTTACCAAGGTGACGGAGCCGGCATGCAGGGCCAGGTCGATCGGTGCGAACAGGGCGGCGGCCAGCCCGGCTTGCAGGCCGCGCGCCTGGAGCAGCGTTGATGTATTCATCGCGCGAGGTTGTCCACCCAATGCTCCATGAGGGCGAAGTAGGCCTCGGCGTCTGCACGCGCCGGCTCAAGCGCGAGCGCGTGCAGGGACCACCCGAGCTCGTCGGCAACCCGCCGGGCTCACGATAGGTCGCGACCACCGACTGCTCGTATGCTTCGATGCGCGCGCGCCGTGCCCGGCGCGGGGTGACGAAGTCCATCGTGTCCGCCATCAAGATTGATGGACACGATCTTCAATGGGCCAAGCCGCTGGAGGAAGGCGGGTTCGCCGGGCGCTTACGATTCTGCCAATCTCTGGCTGCCACTGCTTGAACAATAGGGCGAGATGATGGGCGGCATGAAACCAATCGTCGCTCTAGAGGCCGACGGCGTTCTGCTCAATTATCGGGAGGCCTAGTCAGGCCGCGGGCGGCAGCTTATCTTGGGTGCGGGTGTCGAAGTCGCTGGCGTCGTGGCGCTCGTGCAGCTGGTTGTCCAGCGGTCCCATCACGCGGTTGACCATGCGCCCGCGCTGCACCGCAGGGCGGGCGGCGATCTCGTCGGCCCAGCGGACGACGTTGCGGTAGTTCTGCACCTGCAGGAATTCGCCGGCGTCGTACAGAAGGCCCTTGGCCATGCCGCCGTACCAGGGCCAGATCGCCATGTCGGCGATGGTGTATTCGTCGCCGGCCACGTAGCGGTTTTCCGCCAGGCGGCGGTCGAGCACGTCCATCTGGCGCTTGGTTTCCATCGCAAAGCGGTCGATGGCGTATTCGATCTTGCTTGGCGCGTAGGCGTAGAAGTGGCCGAAGCCGCCGCCGACGTACGGCGCGCTGCCCACCTGCCAGAACAGCCACGACAGGCACTCTGCGCGTCGGGCGGGGTCGGTCGGCACGAAGGCGCCAAACTTCTCGGCCAGGTACAGCAGGATGGCGCCTGATTCGAACACCCGGATCGGCCCAGGCCCGCTGCAGTCGAGCAGGGCGGGGATCTTCGAGTTCGGGTTCACATCGACGAAGCCGCTGCCGAACTGGTCGCCCTCGTTGATGCGGATCAGCCAGGCGTCGTACTCGGCGCCGCTGTGCCCAGCGGCGAGCAGTTCCTCCAGCATCACCGTCACCTTCACGCCGTTGGGCGTGGCCAGCGAATACAACTGCAGGGGGTGCTTGCCGCGCTGCAGCGCGCGGTCGTGGGTGGGCCCGGCGATGGGGCGGTTGATGCTGGCAAACTGCCCGCCGCTCGGCTTGGTCCAGGTCCAGACCTTTGGTGGGGTGTAGTCGGGGGTGTTTGACATGGCGTGGCCTCCGTGAGGGTGCGATCCCAAGTCCGCATCATAGAGCGATGAACCCCGGCGCGCATCGGAGGTTGGCCACCCACTTAAGCGTGGATTAATCCTGGCTCCTTACCTTGGCGGCAACTCGTTTCCAAGGACCGTCATGTCTGGCGCGCTTCAACGTCGCTTCAACCGTTTGTCCCATGGCCCGTCGGTATCGCACGTGGTGGCGGGACACCCCCGTCGCCACGCCGCCGAGGCATTCATCCGGGCCACGTTCAGGCAGGCCTACGCGGCCGACGTGCCCGCGTTCGCGCCGAACCTAATGCTGCTGGATCAGGACGCGCGTCCGCTCGCCGCGCTGGGCTGGCGCAGTGCGGCCGAGGAGGGGTTGTTTCTGGAGCGCTACCTCGATGCGCCCATCGAGCGCGAGATCGGACGACTGGCCGGGCAGGCCGTGCCGCGCAACCGCATCGTCGAGGTTGGCAACCTGGCGGCGGAGCGCCCGGGCAGCAGCGTGGACCTGATCCTGCTGCTCGCGGCGCACCTCGATCTGCTCGGCTTCGAATGGGTGGTGTTCACCGCGACGACCGAGTTGATCGGCATCTTCCGCCGCCTCGGCCTGCCACCACTGGCGCTGGCACAGGCCGATCCCGAGCGTCTTGGGGACGAGGCTCTGGCCTGGGGGCGGTATTACGACACCCGCCCCGTGGTCGTCGCCGGAAGGATTCGCATGGCGCTCGAGAAGGGGACCGAGCGTGGCTGAGTTTTCCTGGCTCGACGTGCTCGCGTCCCACGACAAGGATGCGCCCTTGCTCGTCGTCGGCCAGCGGCGCTGGCGGGCGGCCGAGATCGCGGACGAACTGCGCGCCTTGCAGCCGCGGCTGGCGGAGTCGAACGTGGTCGCCGTGCTGGCTGACAACGGGCCGGCGTGGGTGATGGCCGACCTCGGCATCCAGCTTGCGGGCAAGGTGCACCTGCCGCTGCCGGCGTTCTTCACGCAGGCGCAGCTGTGCCATGCGCTCGAGCTCAGCGCGGCGGACACGGTCCTTACGGACACGCCGGAACGCATCGGCGCGCTCGACCTCGGCTTCTGCCACACCGGGCGGTGGCAGGGGCTTTACTGGATGCGGCGGATCGTCCCGGCGGTGTCCCTGCCCGAAGGCACGGCGAAGATCTCCTATACGTCCGGCAGCACGGGCGCCCCGAAAGGGGTGTGCCTGTCGCGCAAGGGTTTGCTCGACACGGCCAGCGCCGTTGGCGAGGCGACGTCGGCGCTGGCACTGGAATGTCACCTCGCCGCGTTGCCGCTGGGGCTGCTGCTGGAGAACGTGGCGGGCGTCTATGCCGCGCTGCTGCGTGGCATCCCCGTCCATCTGCCATCGCTCGGAGATATTGGCTGGCAAGGCGGCGCCGGCTTCGATCCGGCGCAGCTGGATGCGGTCGTGCGCGCAAGCGGCGCGACGAGCCTCATCCTGGTGCCCGAACTGCTGAAGGTCTGGAGTCTCTGGCTCGCCGCCCGGGGGCGGATGGCTAGCGAGCGTCTGCGATTCGTAGCGGTGGGCGGCGCACGCGTTGCCCCCGGGCTGCTCGAGCTTGCGCGGGCGCGGGGCATCCCGGCCTATCAGGGTTACGGCTTCACCGAGGCCGGATCGGTCGTGAGCCTGAATCTGCCGGGCGACGATGGCGACGATGCCGGCGCGCCGCTGCCGCACGTGCGACTGTCGGTGCGCGAGGGCGAGGTCCTGGTGCAGGCGCGTGCCTTCCTCGGCTACGTCGGGGGAGAGCGGGCTGCTTCCGGCGCATTTGCGAGCGGCGACCTCGGGCATCTGGATGACCACGGCCATCTTCATCTCGACGGTCGGCGCGGAAACCTGCTGATCACCTCCTTCGGACGCAACGTCTCGCCCGAATGGGTCGAGTCCCTCCTGCTGGCCGACGCCTGCGTTGCCCAGGCCGTGGTCGTCGGCGATGGTAGGCCGCAGCTCGCCGCGCTGATCGTTCCGTCGCCGGGCACCGATCCCGCTGCGCTCGCGGCGCTGATCGACCGCGTCAATGCCGCCTTGCCCGACTACGCGCGCGTCCGGCACTGGTTGGCCGTGCCCCCCTTCACGGTCGAGAACGGGCTGGCGACGGGCAATGGCCGCCCAGTGCGCACACGCGTCCTCGAACACCATTCAACACAGATCGATGCGCTTTACGTCGCCTCATCTAACGAAACGAAAGCCAACGAAAAGGAAGCCAATGATGTCCTTCTATGACCAGCTTCGCCTGGAGACCGACGAGGCGCGCCAGCATCTCGTCACCGCGCCGATCATCGTGGACTGCCTGGCGGGCCGGGTCAGCCGCGAGGCGTATATCGCCTTCCTCACCCAGGCCTATCACCACGTCAGGCACACCACGCCACTGCTGATGAGCCTGGGCGGCCGACTGCCCGAACGGCAGGGCTGGATGCGCAAGGCGGTGGCCGAGTACATCGAGGAAGAGATCGGCCACGAGGAATGGATTCTCAACGACATCCGCGCCGCAGGCGGCGATGCGGAGGCCGTTCGTGCGGGCCTTCCCGATCTCCCGGCGGAGGTGATGGTGGCCTATGCGTACGACCTGATCAGCCGCCGCAATCCGGCAGCCTTCTTCGGTATGGTCTTCGTGCTCGAAGGTACCAGCGTGGCGCTTGCGCTCACCGCCGCCGATCGCATCCAGGCGGCGCTCGGCCTGCCGGACGCCGCCTTCTCCTACCTGCGCTCGCACGGCACGCTCGATCAGGAGCACACGCAGCACCTGGCGAATCTGCTCGAACGCATGGAGCCCGAGGATCAGGCGGATGTTCTCCATGCCGCGCGCGTGTTCTTCAAGTTGTACGGCGACGTGTTCCGTGCGCTGCCGAGCGAGGCCGGATCATGCGGCTGACGAATGCGCGCGTCGTCCTCACCGGCGCTACCGGGGGGCTGGGCGAGGCGCTGGCCCGCCAGCTGGCGAACGCCGGGGCGTCGCTGCTGCTTACCGCCCGCGACCCGGCGCGCCTCGAACGGCTTGCCAGCACGGTGAACGGGCCATGCAGCGTGCTGGCCGCGGACCTCACAGCAGCCAATGGCGTCGATCGTCTTGCGGCTGCCGCCCACCATTTCGGCGCCAACGTGCTCGTCAACAATGCGGGCATCGGGGGCTTCGGCCTGTTCGAAGAGCAGGGCTGGGGCGAGGTCGAACGCATCCTCACGACGAATCTCGCCGTGCCGGTCAGGCTGACGCAGGCCCTGCTGCCTTCGCTGCGCGCGCAGCCGGCGGCGGTGATCGTGAACATCGGCTCCGCGTTCGGCAGCATTCCGTTCGCCGGTTTCGCCGCCTACTCGGCCGCCAAGGCGGGGCTGCGCGCCTTCTCCCAGGGGCTGCGGCGCGAGCTGGCCGATACCGGGGTGCGGGTCGTGCATGTGTCGCCCCGGGCGATCGACACCGCGCTCAACTCGCCGGCGGTCAGGCAGCTCAATGCCGAACTCGGCAACGCCAGCGACCGGCCTGAAGAGGTCGCCAGCGTGGTGATCGCCGCCATCGAGGATGAGTGCGCGGAGCGCGTTGTCGGCCAGGCCGAACGGCTCTTCGCCTGGCTCAACGGGTGTGCGCCCGCGCTGGTCGATCGCGGCCTGCGCGGCAAGCTTTCCACCATCAAGCGGCATGCCGGCGATCGGACGATCGCCGGCGCCGAACTTTCGCAATCATGAGAAGGAACCCACCGATGACATCCACCGTTGTTCTGCGCCGAGTGTTGCTCGCTGCGGCGCTCTCTTTCGGTCTGCCCGCCGCCGCCCAGCAGGCGAGCGCGCCCGAGGCGCTGGTCGCACCCATCCAGGCGCGTTGGGCGGAGATCAAGTACCAGCAACCCGCCAAGGAGCAGGCGCAGCAGTACCGGCACCTTGCCGAGCAGGCCCACCAGATGTCGGAGACCCACCCCAACGAAGCGGCCGTGCTGATCTGGGAAGGGATCGTGCTGTCGAGCGAGGCCGGCGCGCGCGGCGGGCTCGGGGCCCTGTCGCTCGCCAAGGATGCGAAGGCCTTGCTGGAGGAGAGCCTCAAGCTCGACGAGCGTGCGCTGGACGGGTCCGCATACACCAGCCTTGCGACGCTCTACGCCAAGGTGCCCGGATGGCCGCTTGGCTTCGGCGACAAGGCGCAAGCCGAGACGCTGTTCAAGAAGTCGCTGGCCATCAACCCGGACGGGATTGACCCGAACTACTTCTATGGCGAGTATCTGATCGAGACAGGACGGATCTCCGAGGGGCGAGTGTTCCTGGAGCGGGCGCTCAACGCGCCTCCGCGCCCGGGGCGTGCCCTTGCGGATTCGGGGCGCCAGGGCGAGATCCGTGCCCTGCTAGCGCGTGCCGCGAGGGAAGGGAATTGATGTGAGGATCTTGCTGGTCGAAGACGACGCCCTGCTGGGGGACGGGATACGGGCGGGGCTGGTGCTCGACGCCTATGCCGTCGACTGGGTGCGCAACGGCGAGCAGGCGCTGCATGCCTTGGACAGCCACAGTTACGAAGCCTGCATTCTCGATCTCGGCCTGCCGGGGAAGGACGGCGTCGCGGTGCTGAAGGAAGCGCGCAGCGCGGGCGACCGGACACCGGTGCTGGTGCTGACCGCGCGCGATACCCGCGAGGACAAGATCGGCGGGCTGGATGCGGGCGCGGACGACTACCTCACCAAGCCCTTCGACCTCGGCGAACTGCAGGCGCGACTCCGCGCGCTGATCCGCCGGGCCAGCGGTACGGCGCGGCCCGTGCTCGAGCATCGCGGCGTCGTGCTCGACCCCTCGACCAAGCGCGTGACCGCCGATGGCTGCGAGGTGACGCTTTCGGCGCGCGAGTATGCCTTGCTCCATGACCTGCTCAGCCACCCCGGCCACATCCGGAGCCGGGCGCAGCTCGAGGAGAGCCTCTACGCCTGGGGGGACGAAACCGGCAGCAATACGGTCGAGGTGTATATCCACCACCTGCGCAAGAAGCTCGGCGCCGATTTCATCCGCACTGTCAGGGGACTGGGCTATCAGCTTGGGGAAGAGGGGTGAGGCGAGGGCGCCTGCTGGCCGGACTGGCTTCCCTGCGCTGGCGATTGCTGGCGGCGGTGTCCGTCGCGGTGCTGCTGCTGTGGTCGCTCACGGGATGGTTCAGCTACACGAAGGCGCAGCATGAGGCCGAGGAGCTGATGGATGGCAACCTCGCGCAGACGGGCCGTCTGCTGCTGGCGATCACCCAGGACAACGAGGACGATCTGGGGGAACTCGCCGGCCGCCTCGCCACGGTGAGGGGGGCGGCCGACAACGTCTATGAGCCGCCACTCGAGTTTCAGCTCGGTCTGGGGGATGGCACCATCCTTGCGCGCTCGATCGGGGCGCCGGATCTGCCCGTGCTCGGGGTGCCGGGCTACAGCGACATCCTGCGCAAGGACGGCTCGTGGCGAGTCCTTAACGTGGCGTCGGGTGACGGGCGGCACCGCGTGCAGGTTTCGCAGTCGATCGGTCTCAGGGACCGTGCCGCGCTCGAGGTGGCGGGGCAGACCGTTCTGCCGCTGGCGATCATCACGCCCGTGCTGCTGCTCCTGATCTACGTGTCGGTCGTGAAGGCGCTCGATCCGCTCAACCGGCTGGCCCGAGACGTGGCGGCGCGCAGCGCGGACAACCTGGCCGCCCTGTCCCGCGAGAACGTGCCCAATGAGGTCGGACCGCTGGTCGCGGCCATCAATCGCCTGTTCCTGCGGGTTGCACGGGCGCTGGACTACGAGCGCCGCTTCACCGCCGACGCGGCGCACGAATTGCGGACACCGCTGGCCGCCATCAAGGTGCAGGCCCAGGTTGCACAGCTCAGCCGCCATGCGGCACAGAAGGCGCGTGCGCTGAGGCAGATCGAGAGCGGTGTGGACCGCGCGACCCACTTAGTCGAGCAACTCCTGCGCCTCGCGCGGCTCGACCCCCTCAACGTGCTGCCCAATTCGCAGCCTCTCGACCTGCTGCTGCTGGTCGAAGGCACGCTGGCCAATGTCATCGCCGCTAATCCGGTACTGACGCAGACGGTTCGGCACGAACTGCCGCCAGTGGCGCCGCGCGTGTTTGGCGATGCCGACCTGTTGGGCATCGCCCTGCGCAACCTGATGGACAATGCGATCCGCTACTCACCCGCGAGCAGCACCATCGTGATTCGCCTCGAAGACGACGGGCGCGGGCGCGTCTGCCTGTGCGTGCAGGATGATGGCCCTGGCGTGCCGGACGAGCTGATCGCGCGTTTCGGGGAGCGTTTCGTCCGGGGGCGCGACAGCCTAGCTGAAGGCAGCGGTCTGGGGATCGCGATCGTGTCTCGGATCATGGAACTGCACGGGGGGCGCTTCTCGGCCCAGAACCTCGCGACGGTTGGGTTCGCGGCACGGTTGTGCGGCTTGGTCAGGGTGGACCGGGGCGCAGCCCCATTTGGTGCTTGATTCCCCGCTCCCTTAGTTCTAAGGCGGCTAGCCTGGTGGCGTCGCCCATGCATAGCCTTCGGCAAACCAGTTGCGTGAGCCCATGAGGCGCAGCGCGCTGTCATCCAGCTGTCCGTCAGGATGGGCCGTTGCTCAAGTGCCTGCAGCAGTATCCGCCACGCACTGCCAGTCCATGACGGGCACTGCGTAGGCAGCTTCCGTGCGCGGGCGGTGTCCCACATGGTTGCCGACATGACGCACTTCGTTTCCATGGTCAGGGGCGTAAAGCAGCGTCTTCTGCCGGGTGTCGGGCGTGGCTAGCGTGAGTGCTTCGCCCACCTTTGCGACACTCGAGCGCGAGCTGCGTGAAGCCTTCGCCCGCGGACATGAACCTGAGCTGCACCTTCAGGCCAGGCTCCATGTCGCGAGCGGTCAGTGCCGTGGAGCGGAAGGCCTGCTGGCGGAACTCGGCTGCGACCATCTTCAGGGTTTCCGCTTCTCGCGCGCGATCCCCTTGCCCGAGTTCGTGCGCTGGCTGCAGGATCGTGTCGGCGCCGCGCCGATGATCGCGAAATTGCCGAAGGACTGATCGAGATCAAGTCCAGCGGGGTGTCGTGCATTAGAATACGGCCACATATCCGCCACGATCTCCGCACGACAGCCCTCATGCAACGCTCCCGCCAACGCCTCTTCGCCTGGGTCGCGATCTTCGCGATGATGCTCAGCGCGCTGGCGCCGGCGATCAGTC